>JAGVFL010000003.1 GCA_020057645.1 Candidatus Omnitrophota bacterium | reverse complement strand
TGCATTCACGATTTATATTAATCAACGAACCCTGTTTTTCCTGTTCTAAAATAAACTTTTTGATTTTCTTCAGGTCTTTTTCCTTCAGGACCTTGAAAGGCCGGTACTTGTCTGTCGTAGCTGATATCCTGAAAACCCTGATAAAGAATTTCCTGACATCTTTTGCTATTTTTATCAAGACATATAAGATACCGAATTCTTCCTTTAAACTATTATCTATAATCAGGTCGTAATCTGCGGCCTTTGTTTCATATTTCGTTAAATATTTACTGAGATACTCCGACATCTTATTAATCTCGTCAGGGTATTTATATTTATAAATCAGCTCTCTTGTCTCATAATCTGCTGATATGTTAACTTTCAGATTAAATTTTATATAATCTAAATGTTCCAGATTTAACACATTAAGCCCTTCTACTATTATTATGTCAAATTTTCCTGAGCTGACAGCCCTGGCAATATCCCTGCCAGCCTCCTCATAATCCCACCATTCAATATCCATATCCTGCATCGAGGCCCCGAATTCCTGCTGGTACGCATAATAATCCTTGCTAACCTCTTCTAGTCTATGATAGTCATCTATATGTATGGTCTTATACCTGAAGGGCAGGTCCATTGTGCGCATATCTCGGGTCAGTATTGTTTTTCCCACGCAGGAATCTCCATCAATAGCCACCAGCAACGTGTCGTCTTTTTGTTTATTTACAGCTTCAGAGGTAAGTAAGATTATAAATTTATTAAAATCCTTTCTATTAAAAAATTTCCTGGAAACCGGATAGGTATCCGTAACTATTCGATTCGCGTCTTTTAGCAAACTTAATATGGACTCTCTTTTGTTCCAAAAACCCGGGTATATAATATCCAGATTTTGCAAGATAGATTTTATCTGCAATATGTTATACAACTGCGGCAGGCCAGGTAATGTATCAGGATGAGTCTCTCTGAAATCCTCTCTCTTTAACTTTTGATCTAACAACTGTTTATCTCTAAATAGCTTCTTTTTACTTACAGCCCAATCATACAGCATCTTGATCCATATGTGTACCGGAGGTATGATAAAACTGCTAAAGATCCCTTCGGAATCATTTATCTTATTAAGCCTTAAAATAGGTTCTACTAGCGTTCTTATCTGTGCGCGCGCCTGTTCTGTTTGAGCGGATTTTATGGCTGATCCAAATAGTTTTACCTGCTGTTCTATAGTTATGTTTATTTCAAATATAAATTCTGCGCAATCTCCGTCTTTCAATATGTAATCCATACTAAATTTATGACTGCCTTTGGCTTCTAATTTTCCTCCGGCCTCAATAGAAAGGTCCAGTAATCTGAGCCCTTTGAAGCGTTCTATCAGATTGCCTGTTTTGGCCGCGAAATCTGCGGCATTTGCCCCAGCCGGAAGCCTTACCACCCTTATGTAATTCTCGCCTTTTATCTTTCCCAGATATGACACAAATACATGCTGATTAAGGCGGGACAACAGCGTATTAAAATTAGCTTTAAAATCCTCTGTCATGACTATGTTGGAGGATTCAAATCTCTGCCCGTAATCGCCCAGATATCTCATTAACTTAAATTTCCAATGCGCGGCTTCTTTGGATTTTTGTTTATCAAAATTTGCTTCATCCATTGCTTGAATTTCTATTGTACATGTTTGTTGATAAGGGTTTTCTATATCTATTTCCGTATCTAACCTTGTATATGTCCCTTTTTTAAGTTCCAAAAGATCCTGCTGCTTTTTGCCGTAATTCGTATCTACTATTATATCCGTCTCTACAGCTTTAAGAGTCTTTAAAACTTCTTGCATATGATAAACCTGTCCCTGGAATTGAAAAATAAACTGCATACCCAGGATGTCGCGCGCCGCGTTCTTATCAAGGAGTATCTTCTCTATTAATTCTTCATCTCCGGCTTTAGGATATTTAGATTTTAGTTTTTCAAAAAGAGAATACGGGGACTTCACCCTTTTATAGATATGAAGAGGCTGAATATCTTGTTTTTTTAAAATGCCTTCTGAACTGTCTTTTTTCTGCTGAAGAAATGCCTTTGCGGTTTCAAGGCTCATACCTATACGCTTTTCCATGTTACTTACCACTGCTTCATAAAGCTTCGGATTTTCCAGTTTGAAGATAGAATCTCTTAACTCGGCCGCGATTTCATTATCTCCTAATCTCTCTGCAAGCGGGGCATATATCTCTAATATCTCGCGTTTTAAATAAGGGTCTAATGTCTTTACAGCGCCCCTCAATTCCCAAACCTTATTAAGCAATATAACCAGCATAACCTCCGGGTCCTGCGCTAATTTTACTAATTTATCAATATTATTCTGTATCTCGAAACTACCCTTGAGGTCTTCTATAGGAAGCGGCCTATAAGGTCCCCTGCGAGCTCTTCTGAATTTTTCTAAAACACCTGCGATTTTCCCATCCGGGTCCAGTTTTTTGATTTCCTTCTTATATTTATCTACATCCACATCCTGCAGCAGGGCCGCGGCAATAGTATGGCTCAGCGCTCCCCAGCTGCTTAAATCAATGGCCACATCAATGGCATGCTCAAGCTTAGGCTCCCCTGTCTCAAACGCGCTCTTCCCAAGAATATCCTTTGCTAATTCATACGCTTTTACAATATACCCTTCCGGATTTTTAAGCCTCCTTTCAAGCTCGAGGAACTTAAAATTACACATCTCCGGGGCATAATTATTTTTATCTTTTTCCAATATCCATATAGGATTTCCCTTGTCATCAATGCCTACCGCAATTTCACCGTCATACATCATTTTCTCTATCAAGGCCTCTCTATATAACATCGGCCCTGTCTTTGTATAGACATCCCGTATTTGCCCGGCTTTATACTGCTCATCAGCTTCTACTTTTGACAAAAGGCTGTCTATGCCTTCAGGCTCAATCACGATACTCATGCCAGGAACAACTTTCTTAATAACAGATTGGCTTAACGGCATAATTTCCCCGATGACTTTCATATTTTTTACACTGCCATGGCTGATCAACTCTTCAAAATGCTCCTTACTGCAATACGACACATTATTGAGGTCGCTAACATCGTCATGATAAAATTTTATCTCTTCG
>JAGVFL010000112.1 GCA_020057645.1 Candidatus Omnitrophota bacterium | reverse complement strand
TTTTATTGCTCTTCAACCGGCTTTCAAAGACAGCATAAAGCGTCGGGACGAAAAGCATCGTGATAAACGTCGACACTGCCAGGCCGCCTATCATGGTGATTCCGAGCGGGTTCCATGTCTCAGACCCTTCGCCCTTTGACAAAGCTAGAGGCAGAAGCCCGGCAAGGGTAGTAATCGTGGTCATTAGAACAGGCCTCAATCTGTCCTTGCCGCCTTGCGTAACCGCATCCATAATATTAAGTCCTCTTGCCCTCAATATATTAATATAACTTATCAATACAATAGCGTTATTCACAACTATACCCATAAGCATAACCATGCCCAGAAAACTTATTATGCTCAAAGTCGTGTTTGTGATAAAAAACGCCGCAAGCACGCCTGTAAACGTAAACGGCACACTAAACATAACAATAAAAGGATCCAATAATGATTCGAACTGCGCTGCCATTACCATATAAACCAGTATCACGCCTATTATAAGCAATAGCGCCAGATCCTTAAACGCCTTTCGCTGCTCTTCAGCGTCTCCTCCAAAATTCACCATCATATCAGAAGGCATGGGCAGATTTTTCAATTCTTTTTTAATATCCTCCACCACTTTTCCTGTAGAGCGGCCGTAAGTATTGCACTCTACCTTTACTACTCTTTCCCTGTTCTGGCGCGTAATGCTGACAGGGCCTTTTGACTCCTCTATGCTCGCAAAATTCGCAAATTTTATCTGCTTTTTAGTGAACGGGGAAACTACATAAAGGTTTTCAATATCCTCTATTTTTGACCGGGAGCTTTCTTCAAGCCTCACGTATATATCATAGGTCTCGCCTTTTTCCCTGTACTTTGTGGCAGTTGAGCCTTCTATGTAACTTTTAAGGGTTGAAGCTATAGTCTGCATATTTAAGCCCATGTTCGCTGCCTTTACCCTGTCTATCTGTATCTTCAACTCCGGCCTTTTTAACTCCCTCGATATTGAAACATCCACTGCGCCCTGAACCTTTTCCATCATGCTCTTAACCTCCAACGCAAATTTATCAGTATCCTCAAATGAATTTCCTATAATCTCCACCTGCACTGCTTTTCCTCCCATGCCGCTGACAAGCCTGCCTATGGGATTGCCTGTTGTAACATTTGTTTTTACTACACCAGGGAGATTGTTTATCCTTTTTCTTAAACTTTGCGCAACTTCGTTAACAGACCTCTTCCTTTCTGTCTTCGGCACAAGTTTTAGGCCGCACGCAACTATATGAGTGCCCGCGGACTGGCCAAGGCTTCTGCCTATTCCTGCCACATTCCCGCTCCTGACATAAAAATACATGTCCTCAGGCACTTCTTTCTGGAAGATGCCTTCCAATGCACTCGCCAGTTTATCCGTCTCTTCCACTCTTGTCCCCATGGTAAGTTCTACATTGATCCTTAAATCGCCCGAATCCTCTTCAGGAGAAAACTCATTGCCTATAAAAGGAATCAAAAATAAACTTGCTATAAATACTAAAGAAAATCCGAATAAAATAATTTTTTTATGCCTCAGGCACCACGCAAGAGAACTTGCGTAAAGTTCTTCAATGGATTTAAACATCCTCTCTGACATGTCATAAAATTTATCGAAAAGGCCTTTTTTTACAACCCTCAGCTTCAGCCATTTAGAACATAGCATCGGAGTAAATGTAGCTGCTGTAAAAAGAGACGCCATGAGCGTGACAATAATAATAACCGCCAGCTCCTTGAACATAATGCCTGTAACGCCTGTTATAAAAAGCATGGGCACGAATACAACCACTGTTGTCAGCGTAGACGCTGCTATTGATAAAAACATCTCTGATGTGCCGTATATCGCAGCCTCAACCTGCCTCTGGCCTTTTTCCATATGGCGATAGACATTGTCGACAACCACTATCGCGTTATCCACGACCATTCCGCTGGCTATGGCAAGGCTTGTAAGGCTTATGATATTTATGGTCCTATGTGCGAGAAAAAGATAAATAAAACTTATGAGCAGCGAAAAAGGTATTGTAAGGGCAATGATAATACTCGGCGCCATCTGCCTCAGGAAAAACCACACCACGAGTATGACGAGCAATATAGCCACCCACACGCTTGATTTAAGGGAATTCAGAGAATTTATGATATCCTTTGATGTGTCAAAAATAGTTATTATTTCCACATCTCCCGGCAATGTCTTTTTAATCGCCTTAAGTTTTTCCTTTACCTGGCTTGCAACCTGTACTGTATTGACTCCTGACTGCTTTTGGACCATCATCATAATGCCGGGATTTTTATTTATGAGCACTATGGAATCCACCTCTTTAAAACCATCCTCCACCCTTGCCACATCCTTTAAATAAACAAACTTATTATCGCTCTTCCCTATGATAACCGAGTTTATTTCTTCAGGATCAGTGAATTCTCCGGGCAATCTCAGGAGATAATCAGTAAGCCCTGATTTTATGCTGCCTACAGGCTGTGTTATGTTTTCCTGCTTAAGGATATTCTGTATATCAAGTATTGAAAGCCCATAACCTTCCAGGGTGCTCCTGTCTAACCATACATTTATCTGCCTCTGAAGCCCGCCGCCCTGAATTTGCACTGTGCCCACGCCAGGGAGCTGTCTCAGCGCGTCGCCTATCCTTTTATCCACCATATCATAAAGTTCCGGATATGTCTGTTTCGCGGTTATGCCCAGGAATAATATAGGAATATTAGCTGTGTTAAACTTGAATATAAAAGGGTTGTCCATCTCATCAGGTATGTCAGGCAGGAATCTTTTTGCCAGGTCAATCCTGTCGCGCACATCGTTAGAAGCCTCGTCAATATTTGTGCCCCATTTAAACTTCAGCGTTACAGTGGCTATGCCTTCGGTAGAACGGGATGTAATTTTTTCAAGGCCGGGAGTGGTGCCCAGCTGGTTTTCAAGAGGTTCCGCTACTTTTGCCTCAACATCTAGAGGGTTTGCGCCCGGATAAACCGCTATGACAGATATAGACGGCGGCTCTATCTCCGGAAACATATCTATGCCGAGCTTTGTAATGCTATAAAGCGCAATCACAAGTATCGAGCAGAATATCATCAGATTAGTTATGGGTTTTCTAACGCCGAATTCCGGAAAGTTCATTGCCCCTGCTCCATTTTTACAATAGCTCCGTCTTTTAACCTCTGCTGGCCCATGATCACCACAGCATCACCTTCTTTGATGCCGCCCGTTACTTCAAAATATCCGTCCTGCCTGATGCCGAGTTTAACATTTCTCAGGATGGCCTTATTATTTTCCATAACGTACACATACGCGCCCGGGACTTTTCCCATAATAGCTTCTTTTAAAACAACAGGCACTGCTTTACTTTCACCTATAATAAGCGAAACCTTGGCAAACATTCCTGATTTAAGCAGATGCGCTTTATTGTCTATGGTTATCTCCACCGGAGCAGTCCTTGTATCTATATCCACCACAGGGCTTATTTTTGTGACAACGCCTTTAAACTTTTCATTATATGCGTCAACTGTTATATCCGCATTCTGATCAAGCGATACCTGGGGCAGATATTTTTCCGGTATATCCAAATCTATCTTTACCTTATTCATATATACAATAAGCGCCACTGGCGTCTCGGGAGCGACATTGACGCCTATATCAACATAAATCCTGCCCACTACTCCGTCCAGAGGGCTTTCTACAGGCGCTTTTTCAAACTTAAGCCCCACCTCATCCCTGTCGATATAAAAGAGCGTGTCTCCTTTTTCTACAACGCTTCCATCCTCTTTAACCTTTTCTATTATTTTTCCGCTTACCTTTGGATATACAACCGCTTGTTCTTCAGCCTTTACGCTGCCCACATACTCCAGGGT
>JAGVFL010000152.1 GCA_020057645.1 Candidatus Omnitrophota bacterium | reverse complement strand
GGCTCTACGTATTCTGATTTTTCGTCTTTGGCTATAGCAACTGGTTTTTGCCTGGCTGAAATATAGCCCATTCCGTAATATCCTATAGCAGAAGGATTGCCAGCCACCTCATCAGCAATAGCCTGGGACGATGAAAGCATTAAAGCGCCTGGCGCAAACTCTTCTTTGCTATTGGGGTCGTTTTTCCTCAACACATGCTCCTTAAAATAGACATGCGTGCCTGAATTCACTTCCCTGGAAAGCAAAACTATCTTTTCATCCTTACCGCCGACATCCCTCCAGTTAGATATCCTGCCTGTAAAAATACCTGCCAGCTGGTCTAATGTAAGTTTGCTTACCAGGTTGGACGGATTCACTACAACTGCCAGGCCATCTAAAGCAACTATTATCTCGTTAGGATTCACGCCTTTTTTCCTAGCAAGAGCTATTTCTTTATCTTTTATATTCCTTGAACTCATGGCTATATCGCAAGTAGCGCTTATAAGACTGGAAAGCCCGGTTCCGGAACCTCCGCCGGTAACCGCTATAAAATCACCCGGATTTGTATCCATGTCCTTTTCTGCCCATGCCTGGCCAAGATTTACCATTGTGTCAGAACCTTTAATCTGTATTGAATTCTTTGAGCCGGCCCCTATCATGGATGCCAGAAATATAACCCCTAAAAAAACAAATAATAACTTTTTTAACATAATTCCTCCTTGTTATGTTTTTTATTATAGTAGCATTACAATGTTTAGTCCATGTAAAATCTATGTAAAATATAGGTAAAATAGGAGTTTAACGCCTGGAAGGGTCTTGCGCTTAATCTTTATTAATGACACGGATCATCTCGCAGAGCCTGCCATAATCGCGCAGGTTGAAGTTCATTACAAGCCGGGGCAACTCAAGATATTCTCTCTTTTCCATTTCTTTCTCCGTTGGAGGCGAAAACCTGATTTCACCGCCTGTCAGAATATTCTTATATTTTCTATTGATAAGATTTAATGTTTCCCCGGAAATCTTTTTATTCAGCCTTAATACAGTCAAACCTGAATCATACCTTATCGAGTGATATATTCTATAAAAATCTTCTATATATTTAATTGCTTCATCAACACTTTTCACAATACGAAAAAGATTAAAATCCTTCTTATCAATAAAGCCGTTTTTGAATAATTGGTTATTCACAAAACATTTCCAATCAGCCCAGTATCTGGAGCCTTTCGGCTCCATTAAAACTATAGGTCTGGGTTTAGATTTTCCGGTTTGGATTAAGGTGAGCATTTCGAACCCTTCGTCATTTGTGCCAAATCCCCCCGGAAAAAGAGCGGTTGCATCAGTCTCTTTTACAAAGATCAACTTTCTGGTAAAGAAATATTTAAAGTTAATTATTTTATCTTTTTCGTCTATATATGGATTGGGCTTTTGTTCAAAAGGAAGGCGAATATTTAATGCAAAATCTTTCCCCTCTTTGGCGCCTTTGTTACCGGCCTCCATAACCCCGGGGCCGCCTCCTGTTACAACCATATAACCTTTTTCTGTCAGCTTTTTCGCAAATTCCTCAGCCATCTTATATTCGGCTGATGTCTTTTTCGATCTCGCCGATCCAAAGATTATTACCTTTTTAACATCTCTATAAGAAGAAAATATCTTAAAAGAATATCGTAATTCCTTTAGCGCATTATTTACAAGTTTGAGGTCTCCTTTATCGCTAGATTCCTTACCTAATTTAACAGCGGTCGTTAGTATTTCTCGTAATAAATATTCGGTTTCAGTAGAACAAGATTTTTTGGCAAGTTCGCTTATTAAGCTATCTATAGCCTCATCACCAACTTCATATTCTTTCGAGGTCTTTTTCATCATTTAACCTTTTTTACTTATATGTTATTATACCTTCATAATGTCGTGCTTTCAACGGATTTAGTGTAAGGTCCACGTGGTGCAAAAATGCTGTATATATTTTTGCACTGATTAAAGACATTGCCTATATTTATTTGAGTTTCTATTGGTGGTGTTTTACAACATCTGCTTTGACCATGTATATAACATCTTCCGCTATATTTGTGGCATGGTCGCAAATGCGCTCGAGATGACGAGCAATTAAAAGTAAAGGCACTGCGCGGGGGGCTGTAGCAGGGTCTTTGGTTATAAAATCCTCTATAAGCTCTTTTTGCACAAGATTGCGGAGTCTATCAGCTTCGTTATCCAATAAAATAACTTTGCCTGCAAGATCAGCATCTTTATTGACAAAGGCATTTATTGCGTCTTTTGTCATTTTCTGCGCAATATCAGTAAGCCGCGGTATATCAATTAATGGTTTTAATAAAGGTTTTCCTGAAAGTTCCAAAACTCTCTGGGCAATATCTACAGCCAGATCCGCTATTCTCTCCAAATCAGTGCTGATTTTAGAAACCATGGCTATAAACCTTAGATCAGATGCCATAGGCTGCCGGAGAGCTAATAAATCCAAGCATTTTTCATCAATAACATTTTCCATGTCATCTATAAACTTATCTTTATTAATAACATTTTTGGCTTTCTCGGGATCAAGCTTTTTAAGCGCTTCTACAGACGCGAATATAGCCTCTTCTGCCATAACCCCCATCTTTAATAAATCATTCTTTAAATCCTCTAATTCCTGATCAAAATGCCTTTCCATTATCCGAACCTCCCTGTAATATAATCCTCTGTCCTTTTATCTTTCGGGGCTTTGAATATTACCTCTGTCTTATCAAACTCTATTAACTCGCCTAAAAGGAAAAAGCCGGCGTAATCCGAGACCCTGGCTGCCTGCTGCATGTTATGGGTAACTATTATGATAGTATAATTCTGCTTTAGCTGATGGATTAATTCTTCGATCTTGGCGGTAGAAATCGGGTCTAATGCTGAACATGGTTCGTCAAATAAAATAACCTCCGGCTCGATTGCCAGGGTGCGCGCTATGCAAAGCCGCTGCTGCTGGCCGCCTGAAAGGGTAAGGGCATTCTGCTTTAGGCTATCCTTGACCTCGTCCCAGAGCGCTGCCTTTTTAAGGCTCTTCTGGACGATTTCATCTATCATCTCTCTCGTAGTAAAATCGTGTATTCTTAAACCATAGGCAATGTTGTCATAAATCGATTTAGGGAAGGGGTTGGGCTTCTGGAAAACCATACCTATGCGCCTTCGCAAATCAAACACATCCACATCTTTAGCATAGATATCCTGGTTATGGTAAAAGACCTTACCTGCGGTATGAAAATTTAATATCAAATCATTAATCCTATTTAAGGAACGAATAAAAGTACTCTTGCCACACCCTGACGGCCCGATAATAGCGGTAACAGAATTCGGCAAGATGTTGATATTTATCCCTTTTAAAACCTCTTTTGCTCCGTAAAAAGCGCTCAATCCATGTATCTTAAATGTAGGATCCATTTATTTTACCACCTGACTTTCTTTTGATAATGATGCCTTAATAAAATAGCAATAGCGTTCATAATCAGCGTTAGGCCCAATAGAACAATAATTCCCGCCGCAGCATCAGCAAAAAAACCTTTTTGCGGACGCGATACCCAGTTAAATATCTGAATTGGTAAGACCGTAAACGGGTCAAATAACCCTTGCAGACTAAAATGTATAAAAGGAAAGCCGCCTGAAAATGCAACAGGGCTTTGCGGTAAAAAAGCAATATAGGTAAGAGCGCCGATTGTAATTAAAGGCGCTGTCTCTCCTGCTGCCCGGGACATTGCCAGAATCACACCTGTCATAATATTGCCTAAGGCCGCGGGAAAAAGTTGATGCTGCACTGTTTGCCACTTGGTTGCTCCTAAGGCATAGGATGCCTCCCGGATAGAAGAAGGGATTGCCCTTAGTGCCTCGCGTGTTGAAAGTATAATCACAGGCAGGATTAAAAGCGCCAAAGTAAGCCCGCCGGCCAGAACACTTCTATCCAAATTAAAATAGCGCACGAATAGGCCTAAACCTAAAAGGCCGTATATTACAGAAGGGACCCCTGCTAAATTGGCGATATTTATTTCAATAAAATTAGTCAAGTAATTCTTTCGGGCATACTCTTCCAGATAAATGCCTGCGCCTATGCCTAAAGGTAAAGCAATAAGCGCGGTTAAAACCATAATCCAGACAGTCCCTACCCAGGCTGACAGGATTCCTGCTAATTCAGGTTTGCGTGAGGGAAAGCTAACGAAGAAATCCCATTTAATCCTGTCTGCTCCGTCTAGAAAAATATCAATAATCAAAACTAGAAGCACAACCAGACCAAAAGCTGTTGAGGCAATACCTAGGATCCTGAACCCACTATCCAATCTCCTGTTAACCCCGCTCTTTCTTACAAATGAGCTATTAATTTTAGAAAGGGCGGGGTTATTCATAGATCTCCTGAAAGCGCCTTTTGAGTTTAAAGCTAAAAATATTTAGAATAAACGTCATGATAAAAAGGCTCATCCCGCAGGCAAAGATAGTGCGGTATTCAAGCGTTCCGTGAGGCGTATCACCTAAGCTTATCTGGACAATATAGGCAGTAATGGTTTGTATAGGCACCAAGGGATTTAAAGTCAATCTCGGCTGTTGGCCTGCGGCAATAGCCACTATCATTGTCTCGCCAATGGCCCGAGATATTGCCAAGATAGATGCCGCAATAATTCCGGATAATGCCGCGGGCAATACTATCCTCAGGGCCACTTGTAATCTATTTGAGCCGACGGCATATGCGCCCTCTCTTAACCCCATAGGCACAGCCCGCATAGCATCTTCGCTTAAGGAAGATATAAGAGGAATAATCATAATTCCCATTACTATTCCGCTTGACAGAGAATTGAATCCGCTTAAATCAGGGATAATTTTCCTTAAAAGCGGGGTTACAAACAAAAGGGCAAAATATCCATACACCACTGTAGGCACAGCTGCTAATATCTCCATTAAAGGCTTAACTATATTCCTTATTTTTAGAGACGCATATTCACTTAAATAAACCGCGCTCGCCAAGCCGACAGGAATAGCCACGCTAATAGCGATCAGGGTGGTCAAAAATGTCCCGCACAATAATGGCAGTATTCCAAAATGCTTATTTACAAAAAGTGGAGTCCACTGGGTATCGGTTAAAAATTGCCAGACCGGCACTTCTTTAAAAAAATCTAAAGTCTCGAAAAGTAAAACTAAGATAATCCCCAGAGTAGTAACTACTGATAAGAGGCTGCAGAAAAAAAGCAGCCTCTCAATCAGTATTTCTTTTGTCTTTAAAATAAACTTTCTCTTTAATAGCAATTATCTCTCCATACGTAAAAGCTCTTCCATCTTCACTCCTACCGTGGCGCCTTTTCTGCCAAACACAGAGCCGGTGATGCGTTTCTGAAAACGTTCGAGCGCTGCCTTGTAAGATTCGTCAGATAAAGGTATATAGCCTACTTCCGTTACTAAATCTTTAGCATTCTTAAGATAAAATTCTACAAACTTTTTTACCTCATCCTTTTCTGCTGCCTTGGTAGAGACATAGATAAATATGGGCCTGGCCAAAGGCTGATAGGTGTCATCCATTACTGACTTAAGTGACGGAGTAATAGGACCAATTCCATTGGCGTCATTCTCATCATCAATGGGAACAATCTTTAACTTATCTTTATTCTGCTCATAATAAGCTAAACCAAAATATCCTAATGCCTGAGTATCTGAAGCAATTCCTTCTACCAGCACATTATCATCTTCGCTGGCAGTATAATCACCTCTTGAGGCTGCTGATTTACCACAGATTACTTCTGTAAAGTAATCAAAGGTCCCTGAGTCTGTCCCAGGCCCAAAAAGGCGGATTTCTTTATCTGGAAAACCTTCTCTTATTTGACTCCATTTAGTAATTACCCCTTGACTGGATGGCTCCCACAATTTTTTTAACTCCTTAACTGTCAGATAATCTACCCAGGTATTTTTAGGATTTACAATAACTGATAATCCATCGTAAGCAACCGGGAGTTCGATATATTTGATGTTGTTCTCTTTAGCTAAATCTACTTCTTTGGGCTTTATTGGCCTTGAGGCATCACTGATATCTGTTTCTCCTCTGCCAAATCTTTTAAAACCCCCTCCTGTGCCTGATATTCCCACCATCACCTTGATACCGCTATACTGCTTTTGAAACTCCTCTGCTACTGCCTCAGTTATGGGGAAAACCGTGCTTGAGCCGTCTATTTTTACTAATTTCGATGCCGCAAAAACCTCGCCTGCCGAAAAAACGCAGGACAAGAAAATTGCCATTATTCCGAAAATACTTAATCTTAAAAATCTGTTCATTTAATCCTCCTTAGAATTTAAAGTTCAAATCTACCTGTAAAAGTTTTTCCTTATTCTTTGCCGCTTTAATCCTGTCGTTCTGATAATAATCCAGGTCCAGGGTCACATTCTTGTTCAACCCGTATGATAAAAGATACTCATGCGCCTTCACATCTGTAAATCCGCCGTAAGCATCCGAGTCAGGGAATATATCCAGGACAGCGTCTTTCCCTATGCTCCTGTACATATATTTGGCCTGCCATTGTTTCCAATTAGCGACCTTTTCATTGCCAAACTTGAATCCCGCTATATAGCCTGTATTCTCTGTAGATGGATCCATATTTTCTATATAATCTCCGAACACAGCTATATAAGGAATAAAACCTATTTTCAAAGGTTCTTTTATCCCTAATTCCGAACTGACGCTCCACGAATCAAAATCATAATTCAATAAAGACGTCCCCTGGCCGGATAAGGTATTTGTTCCGGAAGAATTATCCAGGACCTGGTTCTTGACGCTGTTGAATCCGTAATAAGCCCCGGCTAATTTCAGCTTTGTTTTGTCATTTACCTTCAAAGCTATTCCCGGCTGAATGACAAACATCGCAGGATCCGCTCCTGTCCCGTTAGGAGATGCCGTATCGTCCAGTATAAAAAAGGCGTTGTTCATGAAAAAATCCGCTTTGGCGCCTAAGGCATGTTTCAGCTGAACGGCAATGCCTTCCGGGTTTATATCGGTATCCCAAAGCATATCGCCTGTTTGATATATAGGATTCTTCATTCTCCCTGCAAATAAAGTAGCCCATGCAACAGGAGTATAAGACGCATATGCGTGATCTATATACACGCTCTTCTTTGCAAAAGAATCCTGAAGCGTCTGGTTTGTAGAGCGCGGGTCTGCGCTTGAACCACTCGCAAGCCCAAAGTAAACTTTTGTTTGATCATTTACCTTTGATTCTGTCCCAAACCTCATCCTGAACCTGGACTTTTCGTTCTGCGTGGCTGTATTTCTTTTCCTGTCCCATTGGTAGCGTATCCTGAAATCGCCTTTTAATTTTGTATCTCTTACCCAACTAGGTAAATCCTGTTTTAATCCTTCTTCCCTTACCAGCTTTTCATCTTCAGCGATTTCACCTTTCAGGCTTATCCCCTCCTGACGATTAAGAATCCCCTTTTCTACTAATTTTTCGATCAGGGCATCTACGCCAGTTGTAGCGGCAAAGCCTGAAGCTGTTAAACCAAGCAATAGGAACCCCAGTCCTATTGTAAAAATTATTTTTTTCATTTTTCTCTCCTCATTAAATTTAAACTGTTAGTTATTCACACACATTTTCCGTATCTTGCGCAAACTTGTTTCTACCTCCCTGAGAGAGTCCGTCGCAAAACCGCATTCAACTTTATTTTCTTCCTCTATATT
>JAGVFL010000126.1 GCA_020057645.1 Candidatus Omnitrophota bacterium | reverse complement strand
CGGGCAAGGCATGGAATTCTCAGGATCTATCGAAGAGGTAGCCAGAGGCGCGGTAATTATAAAAATTAAAGAGAGATTGACATCTAAACACGACATGTCTTTTAATGTGACCCTGTATCAGGCGATTCCCAAAAAAATCAAGATGGATTTTATAGTTGAAAAGACCGTAGAATTGGGAGTGAACCGGATAGTGCCTATAATAACTGAAAGGACAGTGCCTGATATTGAGATTAAGGATTTTACCGGGAAAGCGGAGCGATGGAAAAGAATAAGCATGGCTAGCTCTAAGCAATGCGGCAGGCGGGTACTGCCCGTCATATCAGATGTTATGCGTTTTAATAATGCCTTGACAGAATCAAGGCAAAAGGATTTGGTGATTTTTGCCAGTCTCGATAAAGAGTCTAAACCTTTGAAAAATATATTAAAAGAATCTGCTCAAAAAAACATAGCGGTATTTATAGGGCCTGAAGGCGATTTTAGCCCCGGAGAAATTGCTATGGCAAGGGAAATCGGATGCAGAATGTGTTCGCTGGGCAATCTTGTCCTAAAGTCAGAAACAGCGGCCATATATGTATTATCATGCCTATCGTATGAATTCCAACAGTAATACAACTCCCATATTGTTTATAACGCTTATCATCGTTATCGTATTTTCAAATTCATTAAAAAGCGATTTTGCGTGGGATGACAAATACTTGATAGTAAGCAATCCTTACGTGAAGGATTTCAGTTATCTTCCCAAGGTGTTTACCAGCCAGCTATACGATGGAAGCGGAATAGAAAGTAATTTTTACAGGCCGCTTCAGCTCTTTTCATTTGCCATAGATTATTCAATCTGGAAGCTGAATCCTTTCGGATATCACCTGACGAGTTTATTACTGCATATATTTAATTCTGCGCTTGTGTATTATACCGTGTTTATAATTTGTTCTTCATTTCCCATAGCTTTTCTCGCAGCTTTAATGTTCGGAGTTTCTCCCGCAATTTCCGGAGCTGCTTATTATATTTCTGCAAGGGCCGATCTATTAATGGCATTTTTCGTATTTTTGTCTATCTTGTTTTTTATTAAATATAGAGAAACAAGAAAAAAAGTACTGTATGTTATTTCTATAATATCTTTTATTTTGTCCATGTTATGCAAAGAAATGGCAATGATATTGCCATTTCTCCTGGTTATAGAAGTGTTTAGAAACCGCGGAAAAAAGATATCGTTAAGGCCTTTATTTTTATATTTTATTATCCTATTTTTATATATCTTTCTAAGGGTGAATTTTACAACAGCGTCAAGCGGATTTACGGATCAGAGTTTTCCCGCGGGCATTCCTTTATGGAAAAGGATCTTGACGGATTTCAATGTTATAGTCGTGTATATCAGGCTTCTTTTGTTTCCTTCAGGGCTGCACATGCAGAGATTTATAAAACCCGCGGAAGGATTATTTAAAACTGATGTATTATTGGCGGCAGCTTTGATCGCATTTCTGATAGTTGTTATCAGAAGATTATCGCGCAATGACAAGATTTTTTTATATGCCGCAGCTTGGTTTTTTGTATGCTTATTGCCCGTGTTAAACATCTATCCCATTTCTGTTTTTTTGCACGAGATGTGGCTTTACCTGCCTTCCGTAGGTTTTTATATGTTTTTCAGCGCATTTATCGTTAAAATTATAGCCAAGAAAATTAACAAGATCGCAGCTATTCTATTTATTACGTCATATGTTACTTATTACTGTTTAACCACTATTGCATACGGTAAAACGTGGCACGATTCTATAAGCTTATTCAGCAATGATTTAAAATATGAAACAACCAGCCCATTCAGGCATCTTCTTTATAACAACGCGGCTATGGCATATTACAATAAAGGAGAATTTGAAAAATCAATCGAATATTGCAAAAAGAGCATATTGTTAGATCCGAAATATTCAGAACCGTATAATAATCTCGGGATATCCTATATTGCCGTAAAGAAACCTGTGAGAGCCATATTTTTTTTAAAAAGGGCAATACAGCTAAAGAGGGGATATGTAGATGCTTATTGTAATCTTGGGCATGCCTATAAAATTATAGGCATGCAAGATAAGGCCATAGAGATTTCAAAAACCGCAATAGGGATAAATCCCAGGTCTTATGGGGCGTATTGTAATCTGGGGTATGTATATTCAGAAAAAGGGGAGATAGATAAAGCGATAGAGTCTTTCAAAAAAGCAAGCCGGATTAGGAAAAAAGAGTATGAGCCGCATTACTGCATGGGAAGCCTTTATATAAAAAAGAATAATTATGAAGAAGCCCTTAAGGAATACAAAAAGGCGTTAGAATTCGGATTAGGCGATTCTGATTTGTATAACGCGTTAGCTTTTGTTTACATCAAAAATAATAAGTTCAAAGAAGCGGAAGATGCGCTAATGCATTCCATCGCATTAAATAACAATCAATTTGAACCGCATAATAACCTGGGCAATCTTTATTCTATGTTCGGTTATCATGATTTAGCTATTAAAGAATACAGGGAAGCCTTAGATATAGAGCCTGGCAATAAAGGCATAATCAGTAATATAGAGAAAGTAAAAAGGGAAAAGAAGCAGGCGCTGCATAGAAATGCAAAACCATAAATTTTATATAGAGACATTAGGATGCAAGGTCAATCAGTATGAGTCGCAGGTGATACGCGAGAATTTTCTGAAGGCAGGGTATGTTGAAGCGGGTAATAAAGATGAAGCTGACATATGCGTGGTAAATACCTGCACCGTGACCTCTGCGAGCGATTCCAAATCTTTAAAATCGATCCGCTCCGGCCTCAGGAAGAATAAATGCGTTATAGCAACAGGCTGCATGATAGAAGATAAAGATCTGGATCTGCATAAACTTAAAGGCGTGGATTTTATCATAAAAAATAGGGATAAATACAGGATTCCGGAACTGATTTCGAAAACCGCTACCGTAGGGCATAGAGCATGGGGCATAGAGCCGAATTTTATTACCGGTTTCAAGGGCCATGCGCGGGCGTTTGTAAAGGTTCAGGATGGTTGTAATAATAGATGCTCTTATTGCAAGGTAAGCGTTGTGAGAGGGGAGTCCAAGAGCAGGCCTTTTGAAGATATAATAGATGAGTGTTCAACGCTTATAAAAAAAGGATACAGCGAAATAGTCCTTACGGGGATATGCCTCGGCGCTTATGGTAAGGATATTTCAAAGACTGCAAGCCTCGCGAAATTAATAGAAGAGATATGCAAAATAAAAGGGGACTGGCGCATGAGGCTTAGTTCCATAGAGCCAAAAGACGCAACAGATGATTTAGTGTCTCGGATAAAGTCAGAAGAAAAACTATGCAAGCATTTACATATCCCTTTTCAGAGCGGAGACGACGAGGTATTAAAAAGAATGAACAGGCCGTATACTGTAAGCGATTATATAAGCATTGTGGCCGGATTAAGAAAAGCTATTCCTGATATTGCCGTCAGTACGGATATAATGGCAGGGTTCCCCGGAGAAAAAGAAGTTAATTTTCAGAACACCCTTAATTTTATCAAGGAAATAAGGCCTATGCGCCTGCATGTGTTCGGGTTTTCGAAAAGGACAGGCACTCCCGCGTATAATTATAAAGATGTTGTAAGTAATGTTGTGAAGAAACAGAGAGAACATGCGCTGCTGGATATCGCAAGGGATTTTTCCGGAGAATTTGAAAGGATGTTTGCAGGTAAAATTGCAAGAGTTCTAGTGGAAGACAGGAGAGACAAGCATGGTTTTTTGCAAGGATATACAGATAGGTATATAAAGGTTTTGATAGATGGTCCGGATAGTATAAAGTCCAAGCTTTTATCCTGCCAGCTGACCTTGACAAATCAGAAAGTATATGGTATACTTCTTTCATATTTGGAGTAATTCCTCATTTTAAACTATGCCTCAAATAAAATTTAATTGGGTAGACATTTTTTTTGCAATTCTTTTATTTAGAACATGTTATATAGGTTTTAAAAACGGACTTTTGCCGGAATTTTTCAGGCTTTTTGGCCTTTTTTTAGCATTTGTCCTTTCATTCAATAATTATATTTTGGTAAGCGATTTTCTGGCTAAGCATGCCAAGTTAACAGGTTTAAAAGCAGATATAACAGGGTTTTTAGCCATATTTTTATCAGTTATTTTGATCTTTAAACTGCTGGCTG
>JAGVFL010000158.1 GCA_020057645.1 Candidatus Omnitrophota bacterium | reverse complement strand
TGCCAGATTTTTTCATATTTTTCTATCGGAAGACTATATCCTAATTCATTTAATATAAATGAATTACCGCTAAGGCAATTCACATCATATCCAATTCCTCCTGGCGCTATAACACCTCCTTCATCAGGGTCCGTGGCTGCCACGCCCCCTATGGAAAAACCATAGCCCCAGTGGATATCAGGCATGGCGAGCGAATATTTTACTACGCCAGGCAAAAAAGAAACATTAACTACTTGTTCAAGCGCTTTATCATTAATAATCCCGGGGAGAAGCGGCTCGCTTGCGTAGATAAGACCGGGAACTTTCATCCCCGGTTTGTAGGATTGCGGAATTTTCCAGCGGAAATTGTCCAGCTTTTCTAATTTACCCTGCCAAGCCTGGGTCATTACAAAATTGTCCACAATGTAGGGGGCGGTTTGAAACCGCTCCCTACTAATTTGTTTTTATACATCAAAAATAATAGTGCAGTTAAAACCTTCTACGTCTTCTTCTATCTTGAGGTTATGAAAAGTAACGGCCTTTATTTCTGTGTAAAGGTCGTTCTGGTAAAGATCTATACTGACGCCGCCAGCTACTGCTTTTAAGCTATTATTATTTAAACCTGCTATTTTAAAACTGTTGAAACATAGCTTTTCCCGATTAAAAATATAAAGAAGCTCTGACAGCCAGCTTACCAGCATATCCTCAAGTTCGCCGGCGTCTTTATTGATCTCTATATTTTTTTCAACATGGGAACCCTGCGGGTTAGCCCCTTCGCGGGTTATCACGCTAAACATGCCCCTGGCCGCATTTTCAAATAATTCCGTGAGGGTATTGCCATGCGTCTTTATGCCTACATCAGCGGTATGCTCAATTATTTCGAAGGGCTTCATAGAATTTCTTTTGGCCCTGTACCAATCACTGAGCTATCCGTACTACTGCTATCTGTTTCGCTCCGGTGCAGGGCTCATAAACCACTTGTAAATGGCCTGCCATAAACCCGAGCGAAAACTCACCATCTTGCGAATAGCTTAGCGAGTGGTTTATGGTGAGCCGCCCGCGACTTGAACGCGGCACAACTACATTAAAAGTGTAGTGCTCTACCAGATGAGCTAGCGGCCCACTTATCTACACTAATTCTTTTTCTTTATTTGCCAGGAGTTCGTCTATCTTTTTTGTATGTTTTTCCGTAAGTTTCTGTATATCTTCGTGGCCTTTAAACTTTGCGTCTTCCGTGATTTCTTTGGATGACTCCAGCTTATCAATAGCTGCCATCGCATCTCTCCTAACAGTCCTTATGGAAACTCTTCCCTGCTCCGCGATCTTATGTAATATCTTTTTTAACTCATCTATCCTTTCCTTCGTGAGGGTAGGAATGGCTATTCTTATAAGCTTTCCGTCATTAACGGGCATTATGCCGAGCTCTGATTTAAGTATTGCCTTTTCAATAGCCTGGATATTAGCCTGGTCCCAGGGATGAATCGCTATAAGCCTTGGCTCAGGTATTGATACAGTAGCCACCTGCTTCAAAGGCATGTGCGTAGCGTAACACTCCACCATGATACCGTCTACAATGCTGGTATTTGCCCGGCCTGTACGGATCTCTGAAAATTCCCTTACGGTGGAATCTACTGCTTTTTTAAGTTTCTCTTCTGTATCGTGTATGTTTTTTTGTAATGGCTCCACAGATTACCTCCTTTTTACAATTAACACACGATGGTGCCTATTTTATCGCCCATTAAAACTCTTTTTATATTGCCTTTTTTCGTGAGATTAAAAACTATGATGGGGAGTTTGTTATCCATGCAAAGGCTTACTGCGGTAGCGTCCATTACTTTAAGGCCTTTTTTAAGAACCTGTATGTATTTAAGCGTTTTGAATTTCTTGGCGGTTTTATCCTTATTTGGGTCTGCGGAATATACGCCGTCTACCTTTGTAGCTTTAAGTATGACGTCTGCGCCCAGTTCAATGGCCCTGAGGCTTGCAGCCGTATCCGTAGAAAAATACGGATTGCCGGTGCCTGCCACAAATATAACTACCCTGTTTTTCTCAAGATGCCTTATAGCCCTTCTCCTTATATACGGCTCAGCCAGCTCCTGCATGTCTATCGCTGTCTGGACGCGCGTAAAGACGCCCGCTTTTTCAAGGCTATCCTGCAGCGCCAAACCGTTTATAACAGTCGCAAGCATGCCCATATAATCAGCCGTGGTCCTGTCAACTCCTTGGCCGGAAGCAGTGCTGCCCCTGTAGATATTTCCTCCGCCTATCACAATGGCGATTTCTGTCCCAAGCTTTTTAACGTCTTTTATTTCTTCCGCGATAGAACGGGTTACTTCAGGGTCTATGCCATAGCCCTGCTTGCCCTGCAGCACCTCACCGCTCATTTTCAGCACCACTCTTTTATATACTGCCTTCTTCTGCGTCATTTTATATCTTCACCTACCTGAAATCTTACGAACCTGCGGATTAATATATTCTCCCCTATCTTTCCTATGAGCTCGTTCAGGTACTCTTTTATGGTTATCTTGTCATTTTTAACAAAAGGCTGGTCTAAAAGACAAACCTCTGAATAGAATTTTTCCAGCTTGCCATGGACTATCTTTTCAACAACGTTCTCAGGCTTGTTCTTAACGCTTTCTTTTAAAACATTTTTTTCTCTTTCCAGGATGTGGCCCGGCACTTCTTCGCGGGACACATAACTTGGCGATGTGGCTGCGACTTGCATTGAAACGTCTTTCACGAACTGCTTGAAATCATCGTTTCTGGCAACAAAATCAGTTTCGCAGTTCACCTCTAAAAGTACGCCTAGCTTGCTGTTTGAATGTATGTATGACCCCACGACGCCTTCCTTGGCGCACCTTCCGGCTTTTTTAAGCGCTACTATTTGGCCTTTTTTTCTCAATATATCAATTGCTATTTCCATGTCTCCGCTCGACTCCTCCAGCGCCTTTTTGCAATCCATCATGGGGGCGTTGGTCTTCTCTCTTAACTTTTTTATTAAATCCGTGGTTATTGCCATGTTTATATACCTCTTTCTGCTTCGCTCTTAGAGTATACACTTAAGCTTACGTGACGAGCTACGCAGAACAAGTTCTGCGAAGCCCGTCATAGTAAGCCCTATGCTATACCCTAGGGCGAAGCAGAATTATTCTCTTTTCGGCGATAGCTGTTTATAGCTCTTTTTCTTAACAGGTTTTATCCTCTTTTCTTCCTTGTCCTTAAGCGCGGGCGCCTTTATCGCTTCTACTAGCTTCTCTGATTTTTCTTCATCCTTGATTTCTTTTGTATCTTCTTCCTGAAGCCTGGCTAATTCCGCGACGTTAGTTTCATCAAACTGTTTCTTGCCTTCCACAATGCTGTCTGTAATAAGCCCTGTCAGAAGTTTTATTGAACGCAGCGCATCGTCATTCGCAGGTATGGGATAATCGATCAGGTCAGGATCGGCATTCGTATCTATTATCGCCACTATGGGTATGCCAAGCTTTCTGGCTTCTTTTACCGCGATATCCTCTTTCCTGGCGTCAACGATAAAAAGCGCGCCCGGCATCTTTTTCATGCTTACTATGCCCTGCAGGTTCTTTTTTAATTTATCCATCTCTTTTGTAAGTATGGCTTTTTCTTTCTTTGTAATTGCGCTGAATGTGCCGTCTTTCTGCATGGTTTCAATTGTCTCCAAGCGCTTTATGCTGTTGCGTATGGTCTTGAAATTGGTAAGGGTGCCTCCCAACCATCTATCTTTTATGTAATACATGCCGGAGCGCTGAGATTCCTGAAGTATAAGATCCTGCGCCTGGCGCTTTGTGCCCACAAAAAGAACCGTTTCTCCTTTTGAAGCGATATCCTTTACAAAATCCCTCGCTTTATTCAGGTAATCTACTGTCTTTTCAAGGTCTATTATATATATATTGCTTCTCTCCCCGAATATAAACTTCTTCATTTTTGGGTTCCACCTGCTCACGTGATGGCCGAAATGAACCCCTGCTTCTAATAATTGTTTAATTAACTCCGTGTCCACTTTTCCTCCTTATAAATTTATGGTTTTAGTTAGATTGGGTATTATATAATACAATATTCCTTATTTCAAGCTATTTTTTACCTTAGCCTGGACTTAAACTGAAGCTCATAGAGGTGTTTATAAACCCCTGATTTTTCCAATAATTGGGCGTGGGCACCTGTTTCTACAATCCTTCCTGC
>JAGVFL010000078.1 GCA_020057645.1 Candidatus Omnitrophota bacterium | reverse complement strand
GGTCGCGACCGTTCCCTACTTTAGATGAAGCGTCATAAGGCTTTTCCAGCACAATCTTTTTCTTTTCCAGGCTTTTTATCGTAAAATCTTCTAACTGATTTTTTGTGAATTTTTTAGGAGGTTTATTGTAATTATACTCCAGCACGCTGGATTCAACGGTTTTTTCAAAAATCATCCCAGGCCCTTCTATCGGAATAGAATCTCCGGGCTTCACTATGACGCCGTTCTTTGAAATCACATCCTCCAATACAATGGCGTCCTTTTTTATATCTAATATCCTGAGCCCCTTTGCAGGATTCTCATCAGAATAAAAAATATCTCCTTTTATGTAAAGCTTTTTACCTTTATTCTCGGTCCCGATAACCGCATACCATGAAGATTTATTGTCTTCAATTGTCCCAACCGAATCGGCAAAAACAGGCATGGCTGAGTTTATCGCGGTTATAGATAATATTATTAATATTATTTTAAAATATTTAAACATGTTAGATAGATTATATTATTATCCCTGTCACGTCAAGCAAAAAATGCCAACTGGCGGTTATTTTTTGCTCGATGCCGCAAAAGCTTTTGCGGCGCAAGATAATTATTCATATCTTACAACTACGCTAAAATCTGCCTGATCCTTCTTTAATGCCTTTGGAAAACGAATAAAAGGCGCTGCCTTTTTTACTATTTTTACGGCGCTTCTCACAAGCCTGAGATCCGGGTTATTAAGCACTATGGGGCCTTTTATTAAAAAGCCCTCTTTATCCAGCGTAAATTGCAGCTGAACGTCTCCCTTTATCCCTATAACATCTTCATCCTGCTTTGCCGAATTATTAATTTCCTGCCTGAGCGTAAAATAGTATTCTTCGTAAGGCGTTTCTATATTTTCAACCTCGCTATCCCCTGCCGCTAAAACAGGTTCTTCTGCATCTTCAGGTTCGCGGCTCGATGTCCCTAAAATAGGTGCCCATTTCCGTTTTGGTTGTTCTGCTTTTTTAGCCGCAGTCTTTGGTTTTGCATGGACGAGTTCTTTTGTCTCAGGCGGATTCGGCTTTTCTATATTAATCTCTTCCATCTTGTTTTCCCAGTCAGCCATATATTTTTGTGCCTCTTCTGTGGTCCTATCTCCCTGAATAATATGGGGGGTAAGGAATATTACAAGCTCTGTCTTCTCCTTGCTCTTGCCTCTGGCAGAAAAAAGTTTCCCTAATAAAGGCACATCCCCTAAGAAAGGCACCTTCTCCACATGGTCTACAAGCGTATCTTTCATTAATCCGCCTATTATTATAGTTGTCCCATCCTTTACAGCCACAGATGTCTCTGCTTCGGAAGTGGTAACATAAGGCACGACGGTCCTGGTAGAGCCGTCTGGATTTTTCAACAGGACTGTTTTTGTGGCATCAGCATTGCTCACTTCTGGTTTTATCTTCAATGTAACAAAACCAGCCCTGTTAATCTCTGGTGTAACTGCCAGTCTTACGCCCACGTCTACAAACTGGATATTATCCGTGGTATGATAAGTGCCTCCTGTTGTAGTTGTAACTTCGCTGGTTACATAGACCTCTTTTGAGCCAACCAGTATCCTGGCTTCATGCTTGTCAAGAACCATAATCCTGGGCCTAGATAAGACATTTGTCTCCCCGTATGTCTTTAACAAACTGATTATTGTAGTATAGTTCTTTCCTGTAGTAGCTATACTGAGCGTATTAGGCGTCACATTTGAAAGCCCTGTGGATAGATTTGTGTCGGCTGTAAGCTTTACACCGCCCATTTTTGCGATATCCAGCCAATCTATGCCATAACTGTATTTATCGGAAAGCGTGACCTGGACAATATAGGCGTCTATTAACACTTCTCTTGTTTTTTCATCAAAAGCGTTTATTACCTTGCGCATATCTTCTATTTTTTGCTGAGTATCCTTGACTACAAGCTTGTTTGTTTTTTCGTCGAACTTCACACTCCCTACATCTTTAGAAACCATTTCGCTTATCTTATCCTTAATAGATTCTGCCTTTGCGTAATCAAGGGGGAAGACCTCTGTGACTAGAGGCACGTCCATTTCAGCTATAATCTGCCTCATCCTTTTAATATTATCAGGGGAATCTATCATTACAATAGTGCCGGAAACATCATCTGATATGATTTTGCCTATAGCTGACTTCATCTGAGCCAGCGCTTTCCCTGCCTCGGTTGCGCTGGCGTAATTCAGTTTTACAACCTCTGTCTTTGTCCTGTCTTCAAAACTTTTTCCATGGACCTTCTCATAATCCTTTTCATTCATGATCCTGATAAGAGAGCCTGTCTGCTCATAAGCAAGCCCATTAATAGAAGCTACTATACCTATAGCGTCCATCACGCTCACATCCTTTAAATAAAGCGTGACTGTGCCGTTCACTTCGCTGTCAGCCACAATATTCAGGCCGCTCTTCTGCGACAATATCTTCAGCACATCCCTTATGTCCATACCTTTAAAATCCAGCGATATTAAATCAGACTCATCCTGCTGCGCTCCGAAAGCCAGTCCAGAAAATATCAGAATCAATGACATGCCGATAATAAATTTTTTCATAGGTTTTATCTCCATTTATATCTTTAACTCTATCTTTTCTCCTTTACAATCCAGGATCACCGCGCTGTCTTTTATATCATATACCTTTAATTCTCCCAGCGAATCGCCTTTATAAAGAAAGAATGTCTTCTTTAACGACTTATCCTCTATGATCGCCTGATCATTATCGCCTGTAATAATGCCTAATAAATTAAGATTTCCAATAATCTCTTCTTTGGAAATATTTTTTATACTTATATTTTTATTCTGGCTGGCCTGCTCCGCTGCGTTATCTTCTTCTATTTTCTCTATTGCTGCCGGCTGCGCTTGAGGCACCTTATCCTGGGTATCTGCAATAACAGGCTCTACCGAAGGCTTTTCTTTAAAAACAAATATATCTGCCAGGAAAATAACCGCCACTACCGCTATAATGCCTATCAACAAGATATTTACCTTTGTAAATATCTTTAAATCCTTGCCTATCTTTGCCTTTGACTGGCCTTTTCTTATGAGATCCAAAAGTTTTCCTTCGGGAGTAGGATCTATCATGATACCAAAACCACCTTTCTGTCTCTTTCTATTATCTCGTTCACCAGATCCTCCTCGATAATTCTTCTATCCTTCATCACAAGCTCTTCCAGAAGATTGTGGCACAGGCTAGCGATCTTTCGCGGATAGCCCTGGGTATACTGATATATCATAAGAAGGGCCTTTTCCGTGAATATCTCTTTGCCTGACTGAGCGCCTGCCTGCTTGAGCCTGAACTCTATCATATTTTTTGTCTCGTTCTGGTCCAGCGGATTCAGTATGTATCTTAAGCTGATCCTGTCTGAAAAATTATTTATGCGCTGCAGTTTAGGCAGGAGTTCCATCTGGCCCATGATAACAAGTTGCAGCAGCTTGTATTCATTGGTCTCATAATTCAAGAATGTGCGCAAGGCCTCAAGGGAAGATAAGCTCAACTTTTGTCCTTCGTCTATAATAAGCGATATGATGCGGTCTTCATCAACGCATTTTTTAAATAAAAACCTTTCTATGGCCTCTTTATAATCCAGGGTGGAGCGGAATGACCCTTTTATCCCGAAAAGCTTGGCAAGCGTTGTCACAAACTGGAATTCAGAATCATAGGTAGGGTCAAGTATCATGTGAGTTATAGCGCCGTTAGTGGTATGTAATTCCTGTATAAGCGCCCTGGCAAGCGTAGTCTTGCCTATCCCTACATCTCCTAAAATAACGCTCAGGCCTCTTTTCAATCTAATGGCTATCTCGAGCCGCTGTATTGCCTGTTTGTGAGAAACAGACGGATAGAAAAAATACGGGTCAGGGCTTGTTGAAAATGGTTCTTTGTTTAAATTAAGGACGCTGTAATAAGACATATTATCCCAATATTTCCTTTATTTCAGCTATTGACTTATTTTCCCTGCGTAACTCCCTGATTTTCTTTAGTCGTTCTAATGTAGTGTCATCAAAATACCTGAAATTTGTCTCAGGGCTCCTGCCAACCTCCTTAATAAGCCCTATATTAAGGTAATATTTAAGCGTGTAAACTGTCTGCCCGCTCAGTCTCGCCAGGTCCTT
>JAGVFL010000016.1 GCA_020057645.1 Candidatus Omnitrophota bacterium | reverse complement strand
CCGAAGGCACTCAGTCAGGCAGGATATTCCGGCTTAGCGGAAAAGGCGTGAAAAATCTCAGGGGATACGGCACAGGCGACCAGATGGTAAAAGTGGTAGTGGAGACGCCCACGCACCTGACATCAGAACAAAAAAAACTTCTAAGAGAATTTGAAAAGGCCTGCAACGGAAGCGTCAATCCGATATCCGCGTCCTTCATGGACAAGGTAAAAAGGTTGTTTAAGAAATAAAAGTTTCGGAGTAGCGAAGCGAAGCTTCGCGTAATAAGGAGATGATATATGCCCACGTACGAATACGAATGCGCGAAATGCAAAAAGACATTTGAAATATCCCAAAGCATTAAAGACAAACCCCTCACTGCCTGCCCTGACAAGAAATGCAAAGGCAAGGTAAAGCGGCTCATAGGTTTAGGCGGAGGTTTTATATTTAAAGGCTCAGGGTTTTACGCCACTGATAACAGGAGCGCCGGTTATAAGGAAAAGGCAAAAAAGGACAGCCCTTCTAGTCCATGCCATACGTGCAAGGAAGAATGCAAGCATTGATCAAAAAATTCCTTAAATACTGGGCGCCTTTATACCTGTACGCAGGAATTATATTTTACATATCCGGCCAGTCGCATCCTTTACCCCCTATTTCCATACCTTATTTTGACAAGTTTTTGCATTTAATCGAATACGCTGTTTTCGGCATTCTCGCGGGCCGCGCTTTTAAAAGTTCTCCGCGAGAGGTTTTGTATAAAAATTTTAAAATATTGGCAGTCCTGGCGGCTGTAGCTTACGGGGCGTCAGATGAATTTCACCAGTTTTTCGTAGCGTGCCGTACCTGCGATGTCTTTGATCTGATGATAGATTTCATCGGCGGAACAATAGGGGCTATTTTTTATGGCAGACATAATCGCATTTAAAGGCGCCCGTTATAACAAGGAAAAGATAAAAGATTTTTCAAAGGTAGTCGCGCCTCCTTATGACGTGATATCCGGAGAAGAACAGGGCCGGCTTTATAAAATGGATCAATATAATATCGTGCGCATGCTCATGGGAAAATCCTCTCCCGGCGACAATGATAAAGATAATAAATACGTCCGCGCGGGCCGATACCTTAAAGATTGGCAGAAAAAAGGGGTTATTAAGCGGGACGTGAATCCGAGCGTGTACATAAACCTGCAGGAATTTAAACTCGGAGGAAAGATCAAAAGAAGGATCGGTTTTATCGCGCTTCTGAAACTCGAAGAATTCGATACGAAAGAATCTTCCATATACCCTCATGAAAACACCCTGGCCGCCCCGAAGGAAGACAGGGCTAAACTCATTCACGCTATTGAGGCAAATCTCGGCCCTGTGTTCGCGATATTCGAGGATAAAGACAGGTCCATCTCCGCCATCCTCAAAAATCAGATGAAGCCCGAGCCGTTAATAAATATAGTCGATAGCCACGGCGTGAGAAATAAATTCTGGCAGGTCTCCGATCAGGAGATAATCGCCGGGCTTATCGGCCTCATGAAACATAAAAAGATTTTCATCGCGGACGGCCACCATAGATATGAAGTCGGGCTGGCTTTCAGTAAATTTAAAAAAGACCCTAAATACGGCTACATCCTTACCTATTTTACTGACCTTCTCGGAGACGGCCTGGCGGTGCTGCCGTACCATAGATTAATAGGAGGGCTGGATAAAGACGGCCTTTTTGCCCTGGAGGCAAGTTTAAAGAAAAATTTTATTACAAAGCCCCTTAGATCTAAAAAAGACCTCAATACTTTTCTTGGCGGGGCCAAACCCACGGAAGCCAGATTCGTAATTTACGGCCGAAAAAAGTTTATCGGGCTCGTGTTTAAAAATAAAATAGACATGGACGTCACCGTCGCCAAAAATCTCATCATAGACCCTCTCCGGAAAATTTTTATAGATTTTACGAAAGATTTGGATTATGCTATTAAGGAAGTGAATAGCGGCAAATTCAGTTTCGCTATCTTGGTCAACCCCGTGAAGATCACGGAAATCAGAGACGTTGCTTTTCTAGGCAGCCGCATGCCGCAGAAATCAACGTATTTTTATCCCAAGGTCCTCACAGGCCTTGTAATAAACGTATTTTAATATGCCTCTATTCGGCAAGCCAAAATCTACAGCCACCAATATCCCTCAGAAACGCAAAGGCGTGCCTGACGGCCAGTGGATAAAGTGCGAAGACTGCGGCGATACAATCTACAAAAAAACCCTTGATAAAAATTTCAAAGTCTGTTCTAAATGCAATTTCCATTTTACGCTCCCTGCGTACGAGCGCATAAGTCTGTTTGCGGATGAATCGAGTTTTGAAGAATTTGACAAGGACATGGCCTCGGGCGACCCTTTAAGTTTCAAAGGGCCTAAGGCGTATCCCGTAAAGCTGGAAGAAGACCGGAAAGCTACCGGCATGACCGACGCCTGCGTAATAGGCAAAGCCCTTCTTGAAAAAATGCCTATCGCTATCGGCGTAACTGATTCGCGTTTCATAATGGGGACCATGGGCCAGGTTGTAGGCGAGAAAATTACCAGAATCACGGAGTACGCCACTAAGAATAGATTACCTTTAATAATAATATCAGGCTCAGGCGGAGGCGCCAGGATGTACGAAGGCATGATCTCCCTGATGCAGATGGCAAAAACAAGCGCGGCCCTCGCCATGCATAATAAGGCAGGCCTTTTATATATCTCAATACTTACCAATCCCACGATGGCAGGTGTCCTCGCGAGTTTTGCCACTCTGGGCGACATCATAATAGCCGAGCCAAAAGCGCTTATCGGCTTTACCGGCCCTAGAGTAATAGAGCAGACCATACGACAGAAACTTCCTGAAGGATTTCAGACCTCGGAATTTCTTTTAGAGCACGGTCTTATAGATATAGTCAGCCATCGCAAAAATCTCAGGAGCGTTGTCTCTCAGCTTATCAGCTATCTGACCACCCCCACCGCGTAGGTG
>JAGVFL010000180.1 GCA_020057645.1 Candidatus Omnitrophota bacterium | reverse complement strand
GGTTAATTGATACGCGCTCTGAAGCGCCAGCACCATTCCGGTAAATAATGCGACCATGAAAACTATAGGAAAACTCATGACGCCTATTTTGTACATCTGGGTAACCCATTCTTTTCTTCTGAAAGGCAAAACAAATATCTGGAATATCGTGCCGACCAACAGATTAAACGTGCCGCCTATGTAAATAAAAAAACGCAGCGCTTTTGCTCCAAGATCTTTTATCCACTCCCGCATAAATGCCTTTCTATTTAAATACAAGCCTTCCGTTTTCCGCGGCTACATTTACGGGTTTCCCCTTCTGAAAGCGTTTTGAAATAATCTCCTCCGCCAAGGGATCTTCCAGAAACCTTTGTATGGTGCGCTTTAAAGATCTTGCGCCGAAAACAGGGTCAAAACCTTTTTCTATCAAAAGGTCTTTCGCCGTCTGATCAAGGGTTATATCTATAGTCTGTTCCTTCAGCCTCTTTTTAACCTCTTCCATCTCTATTTCTATAATCTTATAAAGGTCTTCCTTTGTAAGAGGGTGAAATACTATTGTATCGTCAATCCTGTTTAAAAATTCAGGTTTAAACGTTTTCTTAACCTGCTCCAAAAGTCTTTCTTTCATATCCTTGTAAGTAACTTCATGGCCTTCTGATTTGAAACCAAGGGAACCCTGTTTTCTGAATATATCCGCTCCGACATTGGACGTCATGATAAGTACCGTATTTCTAAAATCCACTTTTCTGCCGAAACTGTCGGTAAGGCGGCCGTCTTCAAGGACCTGAAGCAGGATATTAAACACATCGGGATGCGCCTTTTCTATTTCATCCAGGAGTACCACTGAATACGGCCTGCGTCTTACTTTTTCAGTAAGTTGTCCGCCTTCTTCATAACCCACGTATCCGGGAGGAGCTCCTACAAGCCTCGACACGTTAAATTTCTCCATGTATTCAGACATGTCAAGCTGTATGAGCGCGTTTTCATCGCCGAACATGAATTCCGCGAGAACCCTGCCCAGATGAGTTTTGCCTACGCCCGTGGGCCCGAGAAATACAAAAGAGCCTATCGGCCTCTTCGGATCCTTTATGCCTGCGCGCGAACGCCTTACCGCATGGGCAATGGCGCCTATCGCCTCATCCTGGCCGATAATCCTATTGTGCAGCTCGTCTTCCATTTTCATGAGCCTTTCGGATTCTTTTTCTTCAAGCCTGAAGATAGGAATGCCCGTCCATTTTGAAACTATATTGGCAATCATCTCTTCATCAACCCTTGGCCTTGCCTCCATTCTGTTTTTTTTCCATTCCTCGCGTATTTTATCCAGCATGGAGCGCGCCTTCTTTTCTTCATCCCTCAGATTAGCGGCCTTTTCAAAATCCTGATTTTTTATCGCGGAATCTTTTTCTTTATGGATATTCTCTATCTCGCTCTCCATGTCCTTTATTTCCTGCGGCGCGGTCATAATGGAAATCCTGGCCTTTGCGCCTGCTTCATCTATAAGGTCAATCGCCTTGTCAGGCAAAAATCTTCCCGCGATATACCTGTCCGAAAATTTGGCCGCGGCATCTATGGCTGAATCCGTGATCTCCACCTTATGATGAGCTTCGTATCTATCCCTGAGGCCTTTCAATATTTCCACTGTTTCATCAACGCTGGGCGGCTCTACCATGATTGTCTGAAAGCGCCTTTCGAGCGCGGCGTCTTTTTCTATGTGTTTCCTGTATTCATCCAGAGTGGTCGCTCCTATGCATTGTATCTCGCCTCTTGAAAGCGCGGGCTTCAGTATATTTGAAGCGTCTATCGCGCCCTCCGCGCCCCCTGCGCCCACCAGCGTATGCAGTTCATCAATAAAAATCATTACATTTTCAGACCTCTTGATCTCATCCATGACTGCTTTTATTCTCTCTTCGAATTGGCCTCTGTATTTTGTGCCGGCCACCATAAGCGCAAGATCCAGGATTATCACCCTTTTGTCTTTCAATAATTCAGGCACGTCTCCTTTTATTATCTTCTGCGCCAGGCCCTCCACTATCGCGGTTTTCCCTACCCCTGCCTCGCCTAAAAGCACCGGGTTGTTTTTTGTGCGCCTTGAAAGTATCTGGATAACTCTTTCTATCTCGTTTTCTCTCCCTATCACAGGGTCTAATTTATTGTCGCGCGCAAGCTGAGTCAGGTTTCTGCCGAATGCGTCAAGCGCAGGAGTCTTGGAGCTGGATCTGGGCTGCTGCGAAGCCTGGCCTGGCCCACCCTGGCCTTGCGTTGGATGGCTATTTCCAAAACCGGGACCGGGCTGTATATTAGAGCCCAAAAGTTCAGCTATCTCTTCTCTCACTTTATTCAAGTCAAGTCCCAGATTTATCAATACCTGGGACGCCACGCCTTCGCCTTCTCTTATAAGGCCTAATAAAATATGTTCTGTGCCTATGTAATTATGGCCGAGAGACCTTGCTTCTTCGCTTGAAAGCTCTATTACTTTTTTAGCCGTAGGGGTAAACGGTATGTCTCCGGAAACAACCATGGGCGGGCCGGGTTTCACAATCTTTTCTATCTCCAGGCGTATCTGCTGGAGATTCAGGCCCATTTTTTGAAGCACTACGCTAGCCACGCCTTCTCCCTCGCCTAAAAGGCCAAGCAATATATGCTCAGTGCCTATATAATCGTGATTAAACCTTTTGGCCTCTTCTTTTGCCAGAATTATCACTTTTCTTGCGCGTTCCGTAAACCTGTTGAACATGTTTTGCTCCTCCTGTTTTATTGCTCCCCTAATTTCTCTCTAATTATCTCCGCCCTTTTAACATCCCTTTGATTAGGCCCTAACTTTTTCTTTTCCAGCTTTTGAAGATGCGCGGGCTGAGTTATCACAAAAAGTTCATTTATAAGAGTCCTGTCCGACTGTTTTATCACGCCTAAATCAACGCCGAGCCTTACAAGCGAAAGGAGATCTATTGTTTCCGTGCTTGTTATTATATGAGCGCTTTTTAACGTGCCGTACGCCCGCCATATCCTGTCTTCCAGGGCTTCTCTATTCTGGGAAAGAAGCGTTTCTCTGGCGCTCTGCTCGTGTTCGACTATCTGCTTTATGATCCTCTCTATATTATCAATTATATCCTCTTCTTTATGCCCCAGAGAAACCTGGTTCGATATCTGAAAAAAATTACCGCTCGCTTCCGTGCCTTCTCCGTATAGGCCGCGCGCGGTCAAACTCAATTTTGTAATAGCCTGCAGCACTTTTCCCATCTGTTTTGTCATCACAAGCGAAGGTAAATGCAGCATCACGGACGCCCTCATGCCTGTCCCCGCATTTGTAGGGCAGGCTGTGAGATATCCGAAATCCACGGAATACGCAAAATCCAGGAGATTGCCCAATTCAGTGTCTACATCGTTTATTATCTGCCACGCTTCTTTTAAAT
>JAGVFL010000129.1 GCA_020057645.1 Candidatus Omnitrophota bacterium | reverse complement strand
TCTTTAAATATTCTTTCGAAATGCGCGAAGTTTAATTTGCGCGGGAAAAACGTCAGATATGCGGATTATTTTTTTGGGTCAAGATATGCCGGTAAATTTACAAAAGATACGATGATAAGATTTGTAAAGCAGCTTAAACCCGGCGTTGCGGAGATTGCCGTACACTTAGGATGCGATAATCAGGATATTTCAAAGCAGTTTAAATGGGGATATTCATGGAGCGATGAATTGAAGGCCTTGGCGGACAATGATACCATGGAAACAATAAAATTAATGGATGTAAACCTGATAAATTTTAATGATATTTTAAAAAATACCGCATAAAATGCGCGCTAACTTTTTGAAACACGACTTTATTTATTTCCTAAAAGGCAATAAAGTTCTTGCAGCAACAAGGATGTTATGATAAAATTTAAGTTAAGTTCAAGAAATGTGGTTAAAATCCGGCGAAGCTAAACACGTTAAGTGTTTAGCGAAGACGGAAGGAGGCAGTAAATGAGGAAATTCCGCATAGCTTTATTTTTTATAATCGGAATTTTATGTTTAACTGCTCTTACTTACGCTGCCATACCCCGCGTTATAAACTATCAGGGAAGACTCACCGATAAAGACGATAATCCATTGACAGGCAATTTTTTAGTTACATTCAGATTTTATGATACAGAAACACTCGGCCAATCTATCTGGGAAGAGGGGCATATACTCAATATAAAAAATGGCATGTTCAGCGTGCTCATGGGCTCAGTGAAACCTCTCGAAGTAGATTTTAATAAAAACCTGTGGCTTGGCATGGAGGTTGCTAGCGACGGGGAAATGACCCCGCGCATAAAACTCGCAAGCTCTGTTTATGCCCTGAACGCCAAGTCCATTGACATGATAAATTCAAACCAGCTATTAAGAAATGACATTGATTCAATAATGTCAGGCTCGCTCACCCTTAAAAAAGACCTTATTTTAAAAGGCGATGCGACCGGGCCGAGTAAATTAGCGCTGTCCGATATCCAGGGCAGGGAATATTATATATGGGTAGATACGCTCGGCAATCTCAGATTAAAACAGGGCTCTCCTGCTTCTGACACAGACGGCGCCACGATAATAAAAGAAAAATCAGGCCGGCTGTCAACCCATTTCATACAAAGCATTACCTTACTGCTGCTCCTTATAGCAATTTTTATACTCGCGCTAATCTTGTACTCTTCCAGGAAAAAATAGGTAACAGTTGTAGGGCAGGTTTAAACCTGCCCTACAACTCCGTAATAGGCCTAAACCACAAGCCAGTATTTTTTATTGACGCATATCATCTATATATGGTATATTATATCCCTTATGATACCAAGATATTCGCTTCCTAAGATGTCAGCCATATGGTCTGATGAGAATAAGTTCCAGAAGATGCTGGATGTAGAAATCCTTGCCTGCGAAGCCCTAGCCAGCCTGGGCAAAATTCCTGAGGAAGAGCTAAAAAAGATCAAATCCAAAGCAAAATTTGACGTAAAGCGCATTGAAGAGATAGAAAAAACCACCCGCCACGACGTAATAGCGTTTCTCCACAATATAGCTGAATACATAGGTGATTCCTCCAGGTTCGTGCACCAGGGCCTTACTTCAAGCGATATCCTGGATACGGGCCTATCAGTCATGATGAAGGAGTCCGCAGATATTATTCTGGAAGATCTGAAGGCGCTGAAACAAGAATTGAGGAAAAAGGCAGATAAATACAAATATACTGTCATGGTGGGCAGAAGCCATGGCGTGCACGCTGAACCTACTACGTTTGGCTTAAAATTAGCGTTATTTTTCGATGAGATAAATAGGTGCATTGAAAGGATAAACAGAGCAAAGGAGATCATATCAGTAGGCAAAATCTCAGGGCCTGTAGGCACGTATTCAAACATAGAACCTTATGTTGAAGAATATGTCTGCAAAAAATTAGGGCTTAGGCCGGCTAATATCTCCACGCAGATCCTGCAGAGAGACAGGCACGCCGAGTATTTGTCAGAGATAGCTATTATTGGCGCTACCCTTGAAAAGATAGCCACTGAATTCAGGAATCTCCAGAAAACAGAAGTCAGGGAGGTCGAAGAGCCTTTTGGAAAAGGACAAAAAGGCTCCAGCGCAATGCCGCACAAGAGAAATCCTGTCATGTGCGAAAGGATCGCGGGCCTGGCGAGAGTTCTGCGCGCGAATGCAATGGTATCCATGGAAAACGTGGCGTTATGGCACGAGAGAGATATAAGCCATTCTTCGGCAGAGCGCGTTATTATACCTGACAGCACGATATTACTAGACTACATGCTGAATCAGATGATAGAGATTATAAGAGGGCTTTTGGTCTATCCGGAAAATATGGCTGCTAATCTCGCAAAGACAAAAGGCCTGGTATTTTCCGCGAGAATACTTGTGGAGCTTGAGAAAAGAGGGGTTGAGCGCAGAAGGGCGTATGATATTATCCAGAGATGCGCCATGAAGGTTTGGGAGAAAGGCGTTGATTTTAAAGATGCGTTAAGCTCTGACAGCGATTTTATAAAGGTCGTTAAGGCCAAAGAGATAGAAGGGTTTTTTAAAGTCGCGTATTATACAAAATACGTAGACGCTATTTTCAAAAAAGTCGGTATCTAAATAAGGCGACACTCTGACAATGTCACAGTGTCGCCTTGATAACCCTGATTTAGCGATTGAGAAAGCCTGCCGGGAAGCACTCAAAGGAATATAACGTGGAATGGAAAATAGAGATAAGAAATAAAAAAGGTGTTTTTGATCCTTTAGGAAACGGGATCAAAAAAGATATCCGGGACCTGGGCATAAAGGGCGTTAAGAAAGTCAACGTTAGCCATGTCTTTATCATTTCCGGGGATATCGCCCGACCTGATATTGAAAGGATAGCCGGAGAATTGCTGGCGGACCCTATTACAGAGGAATATATAATTAATAACGAGCGACGAGCGACGAGCGACGAGCGACGAATAGTGGAGATTGCGTATAATCCAGGCGTCATGGATCCCGTGGAAGAAAGCACGAGAAAAGCAATAAGAGACATGGGGATCTATGGGGTAAAATCCCTCAGGACGGAAAGAAAATATTTAGTGGATGGGAAAATTACAGAGGGAGATTTTAAGAGCATATGCGAGAAGCTGCTCTATAATAAAGTGATACAGCATGTGGTCAGGGCGCCCTCCTTCGCCAAGGCTACGGAGGCTAGGCAGGCCAGCGGATATAAATTTAAGCTGATAATAGTAGACATGCTTGGGGCGGATGATAAAAGGTTGATAAAAATAAGCAAGGACGGCCAGTTATTTTTAAATTTGAAAGAAATGCAGGAGATAAAGAAATATTTTAAAAAATTAGGCAGGAATCCCACTGATTGCGAGCTTGAGACAATTGCCCAGACGTGGTCAGAGCATTGCGGCCACAAGACATTCCGCGGGATTATAGAATATAAAGAAGAAGGAAAAACAAAGATAATAGATAATCTCCTTAAAAATACCATAATGAAGGTTACTAATGAATTGAAAAAGCCGTGGTGCGTGTCTGTTTTTAAGGATAACGCCGGGATTATCAGGTTTGACGAGGACGACAATATCTGCTTTAAGGTGGAGACGCATAATCATCCTTCCGCGCTTGAGCCTTACGGAGGTTCAGGCACGGGCATAGGGGGAGTCATAAGGGATATACTGGGAGTCGGGCTGGCCGCGAAGCCTATCATGAATACGGATATATTTTGTTTTGGCCTGCCTGACACAGCGCATAAAAAAGTGCCCAAAGGCATGCTGCACCCAAAGCGCGTCATGAAAGGCGTTGTGAGCGGGGTCAGGGATTACGGCAATCGCATGGGCATACCCACTGCGAACGGCGCAGTGCTTTTTGACGAGCGTTACATAGGAAATCCTCTGGTGTATTGCGGCACGGTGGGTATAATGCCGAAGGATAAGTCATTTAAATCCTCTAAGTCCGGAGAATTGATTGTTGTAGCGGGCGGCAGGACAGGGAGAGACGGGATCCACGGCGCCACGTTTTCTTCGGGAGAGTTGACTCATGAATCCGAGACTGTGTCGAGCGGAGCGGTCCAGATAGGTAACCCGATCACAGAGAAAAAACTTACAGACACTCTCTTGAAAGGCCGCGACAAAAACTTATATACGGCCATCACTGATTGCGGCGCAGGAGGTTTTTCAAGCGCTGTAGGAGAGATGGGCCAGTACCTTGGCGCGGAGGTTGATCTGGAAAAAGCCCCTCTTAAATATCAGGGCCTGAGCTATACGGAGATCTGGATATCTGAAGCCCAGGAGAGGATGGTTCTTTCGGTCCCAAGGGAAAATCTGAAAGAGCTGATGGATATTTTTAAAAAAGAGGATGTTGAAGCTGTTGTAATAGGGTGTTTTACTTCAAATAACAGGCTCAAATTAAGATATAACGGGAGCGTGGTGTGCGATTTGGACATGGGGTTTTTACACGACGGGATTCCCAGGTTTGAAAGGAAGGCAATATGGGCCAGGCCTGCATACAAAGAATGCGAAAATAAAGGCAAAGAAAATTTTACCGGGGATTTATTAAAAATTCTTTCAAGCTGGAACGTCTGCAGCAAGGAATGGATCATAAGGCAGTATGACCACGAGGTCCAGGGCCAGAGCGTTTTGAAGCCTTTGGTGGGCATAAAAAATGACGGGCCCGGGGACGCGAGCATCATAAGGCCGAAGTTTAACTCTAAAAAAGGCATTATAATTTCAAACGGGATAAATCCGAGGTTTGGCCTTATAGATCCGTATTGGATGGCTGCTTCCTGCATAGATGAAGCGCTGCGCCAGGTAATAGCAGTGGGCGGGTCTTTAAAGAGAACCGCGCTTCTGGATAATTTCTGCTGGGGCAATACTGATAAGCCTGACAGGCTAGGCTCTTTAGTGAGGGCGAGTTTCGGCTGTTATGATATTGCAAAAGCATACGGCGTTCCGTTTATTTCAGGCAAGGACAGCCTGAATAACGAATACTCTGTTCACGGCGAATCAATCTCGATACCGGGCACGCTTTTAATTTCCGCGATATCAGTGATGGACGATGTGACAAAAGCAGTCACCATGGACTTGAAAGAAAAAGGGAATCTTATATACGTTATAGGCGAGACAAAAAATGAAATGGGAGGCTCGCACTATAATCTTATAAATAATTGCGTGGGAAATAATGCGCCCACCGTAGATGCTAAAGCGGGCCTGAAGATTTTTAATAGGATGAGCGAGGCTACTGAACTCGGGCTATTAAGGGCTTGCCATGACTTATCAGAGGGCGGCATGGCTGTGGCGCTGGCTGAGATGGCGTTTAGCGGAGGCAATGGCGCGGACGCGGAGCTCGACAATATACCCTGTGATGTTAAAAAAGACGGCGTAATTTTATTTTCGGAGTCTAATACAAGATTTATAGTTGAAGTTAGAAAAGCGGATAAGAAAGCTTTCGAAAAATTGATGAAAGGTATCCCAATCGGATTAATAGGCGAGGTCTCAGGCAAAAAATATCTCAGGGTGTATGGAGTCGGCGGGAAGAAAATAATTGACATAGGTATAGATAAGTTAAAAGAGGCGTGGCAGAAACCATTACGCTGACAGGTGGACCAGGGATATAGAAGTTATGAAAAAACCAAAGATTATAGTTTTAAGGACTGCCGGGACAAATTGCGATAAAGAAACCGCGTCCGCGTTCAAAATGGCGGGCGGAGAGCCTGAACTTGTGCACATAAATGAACTGGTCAGGGATGAGAAATTTTTAAAAGATTACCAGATACTCGCCATACCCGGCGGATTTACGTACGGGGATGATATCGCGTCAGGCAAGATCCTCGCGAATGAAATTAAATATAAACTCAACAAAGACCTTAAGAATTTCATAAACAGCGGAAAGCTCATTATAGGGATATGCAATGGTTTTCAGGTGCTTGTGAAGGCAGGGATTCTGCCGGGTATAAATAGCGGCGCTATGGAAGCCACGTTTAGTTTTAACGACTCTGGAAGTTTTATTGATAAATGGGTGTATTTACGAACAACGAACGACGAACGACGAACGACGAAATGTGTGTGGACAGAAAATATTAAAGAAACAATATATCTTCCGATCGCGCACGGAGAAGGCAAGTTTATACCAAAGGATAAAGATGTTTTAAATAATCTAAGGAAGAACGCCCAGATAGTGTTTAGATACGCAGATAACCCTAATGGGTCAATAGATGATATCGCGGGCATATGCGATACGACAGGCAGGGTTTTGGGCATGATGCCTCATCCTGAAAGGCATGTTATCGGCACTCAGCATCCCAGATGGACCCGCGAAGGATTAAAAGAATTCGGAGACGGGTTCGCTATTTTTAAAAACGGTGTGGATTATATAAAGGAGAAACTATGATTGATTATAAAAAATCAGGCGTCCACATAGACAAGGCAAATGATTTTGTAAAAGATATTGGACGCATGGCAAGCTCTACGAGGCGCAAGGAAGTGATCTGCGATATAGGCGGTTTCAGCGCGCTTACGAGCATCCCAAAAAAATATAAAGAGCCCATACTCGTATCTTCCACTGACGGGGTAGGCACAAAATTAAAGGTAGCTGACGCGCTGGATAAGCACGATACAATAGGCATAGACCTTGTGGCAATGTCTGTGAATGACGTGGTTGTTACAGGCGCAGAGCCGCTTTTATTCCTTGATTATTTTGCGACAGGCAGGCTGAACAGCAAAAAGGCGGTGGACATAATGAAAGGCATTGTAACAGGCTGCAGGCAGGCGGGGTGCGCTCTTGTCGGAGGGGAGACCGCGGAGATGCCGAGCATGTATAAAGGCGAAGAATATGACCTGGCAGGATTTTGCGTCGGCATAGTTGAAAAGGACAGGATAGTAGACGGAAAATCCGTAAATGCGGGCGACATTGTAATAGGCATAGGTTCAAGCGGAGCTCATTCAAACGGTTTTAGTTTGATCAGGCAGCTGTTTACCAAGAGCGAATTAAAAGGAAAATTCGGAGAAATCCTTTTGACCCCCACGATCATTTACGTAAAGACGATTTTAAAATTAATGGAGAAGGTAAAAATAAAATCCATCGCGCATATTACGGGCGGAGGTTTTTACGACAATATCCCTAGGGTTGTGCCGGCCGACAAATCGATTTTAATATACAAAGAGCTCTGGGCGGTTCCTGAGATATTCAAGGTTATCCAGAAAAGGGCAAAGATAAGCGACAGGGAGATGTACCGGACGTTCAACATGGGGATAGGCATGGTGATAGTGGTACCTAAAAACGACGTTAAAAAAGCGCATGAGACAATAAAGAAATTTAGATTAAAGGCCTGGACCATAGGCGAGATCATAAAAGGCAGCGGAGAAGTTATAATATGAAGATTTTGGTAATAGGCTCCGGAGGAAGGGAGCACGCTATAGTATGGAAATTATCCCAAAGTAAAAAAGTGAAAAAGATATTCTGCGCTCCGGGGAACGGCGGCATAAAAGAGATCGCGGAATTGGTTGATATAAAAGCGGATGACATTCCCAAGCTTTTAGATTTCGCGAAAAACAATAAAATAGATTTAACAGTAGTAGGGCCGGAAGCGCCTTTAGTAAAAGGCATCGTAGATATTTTTAAAGAAAACGGCTTAAAGGCATTCGGGCCTCATAAAGACGTAGCGATGCTGGAAGGCAGTAAGGTTTTTTCTAAAAACGTAATGAAAAAATTCAAACTCGCTACGGCGGGATTTAAAGTTTTTGATAACCCGGTAGGCGCAAAAAAATATTTAAATGAAATCGGCATCCCCGTTGTAATAAAAGCAGACGGCCTGGCAGCCGGTAAGGGCGTAATAATACCAAAGACAATCGAAGAGGGAGAACAGGCGATAGATTCCATCATGATAGAGAAGATTTTTGGCGAGAGCGGAAACAAGATTATTCTAGAGGATTGCCTTGAGGGCGAAGAGGCGTCCATACTTATTTTTACGGATGGGAAAGTAGTAGTGCCTCTGGAATCCGCTCAGGATCATAAAAGGATTTTTGACAATGATATTGGCCCGAATACGGGCGGCATGGGGGCTTATTCGCCTGCGCCGGTTGTTTCTAAAACCGTTATGGACAATGTCATAAAAAATGTTTTCAGGCCTTTGATAGACGGCCTCAGAAAAGAAGGCAAGATATATAAAGGCGTTTTATACGCGGGTTTAATGATGACTAAAGACGGGCCCATGGTCCTGGAATTTAATGTAAGGTTCGGAGACCCTGAGACGCAGGCGATACTACCGAGACTGAAATCAGACCTGGCAGATATCATGCTGGCCTGCGTAGAAGGAACGCTTGATAAAATAGACGTTAAATGGAATAAGGCCTCCTGCATATCTGTAGTGTGCGCTTCAAAAGGATACCCGGATGAATATGAAAAGAACAAAGAAATCCTGGGGCTTGAGGAAGCCGGGAATATAAAAGACGTGATTGTATTTCACGCCGGCACAAAGGACAAAAACGGCAAGATCTTTACGGACGGCGGCAGGGTGCTCGGGGTGACTAGCCTGGGCAAGGATATAAGATCAGCAAAGGTTAATGCGTATAAGGCAATTGAGAACATAAAATTCGAAGGCATGCAGTATAGAAAAGATATTGGCGACAAGGCAATCAAAAGGCAAAGGTTACACTCTGACATTGTCAGAGTGTAACCTTATTTGAGGAGAGGAAGTTATGACAAGACAAAGAAAGGTATTAGTAGGGATACTCATGGGAAGCGCTTCAGACGCGGAGACAATGGCTGAGACGGAAAAGATATTAAAAGAAAATAAAATCCCTTATGAGATAAGCGTGCTTTCGGCGCACAGGAATCCGGACGAGGTGCGTAGATACGCGAAAAGCGCGGAGAAAAAAGGCATAAAGATTCTGATATGCGGGGCAGGCATGGCTGCGGCTCTCGCAGGCGTTGTAAGTTCTCATACTGATCTACCGGTCATAGGCGTGCCGATAGAAACCAAATCATTAAATGGGATGGATTCGCTTTTATCTACGGTACAGATGCCCGGAGGCGTGCCTGTCGCGTGCATGGCTATAGGCAAGGCAGGGGCTAAAAACGCAGGAATTTTCGCGGTTAGAATGTTAAAAGTATTTAAATAATATGAAAACAAGGGTAATAAAATTAAATCCTGATTTTCCGGAGGAGCCTCTTATAAATGAAGCGGCAGCGGTTTTAAAAAACGGCGGCCTGGTGGTATTTCCTACTGAAACTGTTTACGGCATAGCCGCGAATGTTTTGAATAAGAGCGCCATAGACAGGTTGTATGAAATAAAAAATAGGCCTAAAGATAAGCCGTTCAGCGTTCATATAGCGGATTTTAATTCGTTAAAGCAATTGGGCATCGTATTTTCCAATGACGCAGAGAGGGTAGCTAAAAGATTCTGGCCCGGGCCATTGACGCTGGTGGCATTCAATAATAAAAAGGAAAAGATAGGCCTCCGCATGCCGGATAATAATATAGCGGTTTTATTGCTAAAAAAAGCAGGCGTTCCCGTAGTCGCGCCAAGCGCTAATATGTCAGGCAATAAAGCGCCTGTTTCAATCGAAGAGGTTTTGTCGGAGATGGACGGCCATGTAGATATTATACTGGACGGCGGAAGAGCCAGGATAGGCATAGAGTCGACTGTAATGGATGTGACAGAGAAGCCTTTTAAGATATTGAGAGAAGGGGCTATCCCAGCGAAAGAGGCATTGATAAATTATACCCTTCTTTTCGTTTGCACAGGAAACAGCTGCAGGAGCGTGATGGCAAAGGCCTTAATGGAAAAATTTGTAAATGAATCCGGCATGTCCGAGAAGGTGCGCATTGATTCCGCAGGCACTTCAACATTTGCCGGTATAGGAGCTGCGCCTAACACTGCTTCTGTATTAAAAGAGGAAGGCATAGACGTTTTAGGCCATATAGGGAAAAACATCAATAAGGACATCCTGAAAAGATCGGACATTATATTTGTGATGGAAAGATTTCACAAGAGTGTTATTATAAGCATGATACCTGAAATCACAGATAGGGTAAGGCTTCTTAAAGAGGGCGTGGACATACCTGACCCGATAGGAAGGTCTATTGAAGAATACAGAAATGTCCTAGGTGTCATAAAACAAGAGGTTGAAGATATATTCCTGGAGATATTTAAAGAGGAGAAAAATAGATGAGGATAGTGATCGGAACTGACCACGGCGGATTTAAGTTAAAAGAATCGCTTGTTAAATTTCTGAAATCAAAGGGCCACGCGGTAAAAGACATAGGGACTTTTTCAGAAGCCAGCTGCGATTATCCTGTCATAGGTTATGAAGTTGCAAAACTGGTTGCAGCCAGGTCTTATCCAAGAGGGGTGCTTATCTGTAAAACAGGCATAGGCATGTCAATGGTTGCGAATAAAGTGAGAGGGGTAAGAGCCGCGTTATGCGAGAGAGAAGAGACTGCCCGTTCAAGCAGGGAGCATAACGACAGCAATATCCTTGTGTTCGCGGCTAATATAGTAACGCCATGTAAGGCAAAAAAAATTTTAGAGGCGTGGCTTGCGGCAAAGCATCTTGGCTCCAGGCATGCCAGGAGAGTGCGCCAGATGAAGAAAATAGAGGACATGGAATATGAACGCATTAAAAAAAGTTGACCCTGAAATTTACAAAATAATACGCGAAGAGCTTGAGCGCCAGCAGAATAATATAGAGCTGATTGCAAGCGAAAATTTTACCAGCATTGCCGTGCTGGAGGCGGCAGGGTCCGTATTGACAAATAAATACGCGGAAGGATATCCTTCCAGAAGGTGGTACGGCGGATGCGAGTGCGTGGATGGCGCTGAGAACCTTGCCATAGAAAGGGCCAAAAAGCTTTTTGGAGCAGAGCACGCTAATGTCCAGCTGCATTCCGGAAGCCAGGCGAACATGACCGTATATTTCGCTTTGCTTCAGCCGGGCGACACGGTTCTGGCAATGGACCTTGCGTGCGGCGGGCACCTTACTCACGGGCTCAAACATAATTTTTCAGGGAAACTTTTTAATGTAATCCCATATGGCCTCAATAAGGATACGGAGATGCTGGATTATGACGAAATAGAGTCTCTGGCAAAAAGGCATAAACCAAGAATGATACTCGCTGGCGCGTCTGCTTATTCTCGCGTGATAGATTTTAAAAAGTTCAGAGAGATAGCGGATAAAGTCGGGGCGTATCTTTTTGTAGACATGGCGCACATAGCAGGGCTTGTAGCGGCAGGGCTGCATCCTAATCCGGTTGAACACGCTCACGTGGTGAGCACCACTACCCACAAGACATTGAGAGGGCCGCGCGGCGGTATGATACTCTGTAAGCAAGAGTTCGCTAAAAAGATAGACATAGAGGTTTTTCCGGGGGAACAAGGCGGGCCTTTGATGCACATAATAGCAGCTAAGGCAGTGGCGCTTAAAGAGGCGGAAACCGAAGAATTCAGGCAATACCAGCGCCAGATTATAAAGAATGCAAAGTCGTTGGCGCTCGCGTTAAATAAATCAGATTATAGGATAGTTTCAGGAGGGACCGATAATCACATGTTTCTGGTGGACCTGACTTCAAAAAATATCACAGGGAAAGTTGCGAGCGAGATCCTGGACAAGATCCACATAACGGTTAACAAGAACCTCATACCTTTTGATATAAATTCTCCGACCCTGACAAGCGGCATAAGGCTTGGCACGCCTGCTGTTACCACGAGAGGCATGAAGGAAAAGGACATGGAGAAGATAGCGGATATTATAACCAGCGCTATTAAATACAGAAAAGACATCGGCAAGTTAAGCGAATGCGCGAAAGACGTGGCAAG
>JAGVFL010000057.1 GCA_020057645.1 Candidatus Omnitrophota bacterium | reverse complement strand
TGCGCACTTCCATGCTTACCTTAGGATTAAGGTCTGTCTGTATCCCGGTGGGTTTACCCGGAGCCAGATGAATCACTAAAAATGAGATCAGGATTATCCCGAAAAAAAGCGGGACAAGAATAAATACTCTTTTTATTAAGTAACTAATCATTCTAAAATCCTTATCCTTTTATATTTCTGTTCTTCAAGCGGCACAAACCATTTAATAAAATTGTAACCTAAGCCCACAGGCGCGGGATCCAGGCCCTTAAAACGCTTATGGATTATCGGCAAGCTATCCGGGACATAAAGAAAAATACAGGGCGTATCCTTGAATATTATCTCGTGTATTTTATTGTAATCTGATTTTCTTTTTTTCTGATCGAATGTGCGCCGCGCGTCAATTAAGAGTGAATCAACTTCCGGATTAGAATAAGAAAGAAAATTGAACTCACCCTCTTTGGTCTTACCGGAGTACCATATATCGTAATTGTCAGGGTCACGACCTAAAGACCAGGCCAATAATACTGCCTCAAATTTTCTTTTATCTATAAATTCGCTGATGAATGCCGACCACTCCACTATCTTTATCTTTACATTTATGCCTATATCCTTAAGCCTTTTCTGGATGATTTCCGCAGCCGCTTTTCTCTGGTCATTTCCCTGATTCGTCATAATTGTGAATTCAAACCGCTGATTGTTTTTATCCAGCCACCCGTCGCCATCGCGGTCCTGCCAGCCGGCTTCTTTAAGGAGTTCCAGGGCATGTTTGGGGTCAAATTTACGTAGGATTACAGACTCATTATACGCCCAGGATTCGGGCAGGAACGGGCCAGTACACACCCTTGCCAGGCCAAGATGCACGCCTTTGATAATTTCATCTTTATCTATAGCAAAATCCAAAGCCTCTCGCACGCGTAAATCCTTAAAAAGAGGGTTTTTCAAGTTAAAGCCTAAATAAGCATAACCAAAACTGGGTAATCTAAATTTATTAAATGTGTTTTTGAAAAACTTCGAATCCGTCTGTCGAAGATATTGAAGCGGAGTAAGGCCGGTATAATCAACGCCTTCGACCTCAAGCTCTAAAAATAATGTGGATTGGTCGGGTATTATGCGATATATATAGCGGTCAATATTAGCCCTGCCTTCAAAATAATCCTTATTCACTTCAAGGACTATTTTTTCCTGGCTCTTCCAGAATTTAAACTTGTATGGTCCGGTGCCGATGGGTTCGCGCGAAAATTTAGTCTTGTTAAAGTCTTCTTTTTCCAGGGCGTGCCTGGGCATAATAGACATTCCCCAGCTGGCCAAGCCCGGAGAAAACGGCTCTTTATAAGTTACTTCGATTGTATAATCATCTATAACTTTAAAGCTTTTTATCTTTTCGAAATCCCCGCTATAGGGAGTTTTGACGTTAGGGTCGATTAATTTTTTATACGTAAATTCAACATCTCTGGCGTTAAAAGGAACGCCATCCTGCCAGAAAACGCATTTCTTTAACTTAAAAATGATAGCCAGGCCATTGTCGAGTATTTGCCAGCTTTGCGCCAAATCCGGAATTATATTAATATTCCGGTCATATTTAACCAGGCCGTTAAAAATCAAGCCGCAGATATCCCCGGATGCAGAATCCGATGCAAGTATCGGGATAAGAGTCCGCGCATCGCCTATGGAGCCGACTACAATTGTATCGCCGTAACTATCGCTCTCCTGGCAAAACCCTAGTACATCAAGTAAGCAACACGACAGGCAAAAAAATATGCTAGATAAAACTATCAAAAAAACAAAAAAACTACCAATGGCCTGGTAGTTTTTAAAATTGTTGGGATTAAACGTAGGAATCCTCAAAGTTTTACTCTTTGGGCAATTCGCTTTTATTCGTAGTCTCGATTACATTGGCCGAAACTTGTGGCGCCGGAACCTCCTTAGGCTCCTCCTGTTGCATAACATTTGAGGCAGCTTTTTCTGTTTTTAAAAATTTTGCTCTCTCCATCAATGATTTAGACTGTTGCTTAGAGAGATATGCCAGAGATAGGCAGCTTAAGATAAAAAGTACGGCTAATGCAGTAGTTGCGCGGATCATGAAAGCGTTTGTTTTTGTCCCGAATAAGGATTCGGCTGCCGAACCGAATGTTTCAGTAAGGCCGCTGCTTCTGCCCGCCTGTAGCAATATTACCGTGACCAAAAGAATACCGATAATGACATGAACAAAAATTAATAATCCAAACACTGTTTTACTATCCTCGAAAATGTTTCGGTTTTTAAACTTGCGCCGCCCACTAAGGCGCCGTCAATATCCTCTTGCGCTATCAATTCTTTAATATTTTCAGGTTTTACGCTGCCGCCGTAGAGTATCCTTACGGCGCTTGATACATCATCATTATACCATTTATTTAATAGAGTGCGAATAAACTTGTGGACTTCCTGTGCCTCTCGACTTGTAGCATTCTTGCCGGTCCCTATTGCCCAAACCGGCTCATAGGCAAAAACTATTCTTTCAGGGTTAAACTCCGGTATATCTTTCAAGGCCCCGGAAAGCTGAGCCTCTATAACCGCTAAAGTCTGATTAGCTTCTCTCTGCCCTAGCGTTTCTCCGATACAAACAATCGGGATTAAATCAGATTCGAAAGCCGCCCGGATCTTGTTATTTACACTGATGTCTGTCTCTGCGAAATATTGCCTTCTCTCAGAATGGCCCAAAATAACATACTGGCAGCCTATGCTTTTAAGCATC
>JAGVFL010000181.1 GCA_020057645.1 Candidatus Omnitrophota bacterium | reverse complement strand
TAGCTTCTCTTCCCATAAGTTTTTTCTTGATTGCAGGTGGAATATTTTCCATTATTATTGGTTACCGATATTTCAATTTAGATTTAAACAAACTTCAAAGTTTTGTAACATTACTGCTTGTATTTACAAGTATTTTTAAGATATCTTTTAAAGGCATGGTTTCCGTATTAATTGTTTTAGGGTGAGCGAGAACGCTGACCCCGCCCGCATCCTTTATTATATCTACTGCCTCTTTGGGGGATAATTTAAATTTCTTCACATACGCAGGCGAGTTATTACCTATATATTTTGTAAACGCTTCTTTGACGCAGGCTACCTTTCCTTTTTTATACAAAAGATTTGCTATGTGCAGCCTCCCCAGAGAACCTGAATCAGTGCCCGCAATCTCCAGCAAATCCTCATATTTTAAATCAATGCCCTGCTCGTTCAATCTTTTTAAAATCTCTTTTGCCCTTTCTTTTCTTACTCTGCAAAGTTCTTTCAGTTTTTTTGTAAATAAATCATCCTGCCAGTCTATAAAATACCCGAGTACGTGTATCTCATCGTCACCCATCTCTGCGGTCAATTCTACGCCCGGGATAATTTCAATATCTATGCCTTTTGCAGCCATAATAGCGGGAGCGATCGCGGCGCAAGTATCGTGATCTGTTATCGCGATAGCGTCCAACCCCTGCATCTTGGCATATTTCACGACCTTTTCAGGAGAAAAGGAGCTGTCAGAAATATTCGTATGAACGTGAAGGTCAGCTACTTTTTGCATTTATCCTTCAATTCGACTTTTTTTATTTTATCAAGTATCCCATTGACAAATTTTCCGGAATCCACGTCCCCGTATTTTTTAGCGAGCTCTATCGCCTCGTTTATGGAGACATTCGGCGGTATATCGCTTCTATAAAGCATCTCGTATACGGACATGCGCATTACGTTTCTATCTATGACAGCCATCCTGGATATGTTCCAGTTATCCGCATATTTTGAAATAATCTCGTCTATGGCCGCGAGATTGCCGCGCGTGCCTTTTACTAAAGTCTCGGCAAAATCATGCGACTCTTTATCTATTGACTCGGCTGTCTTTGACCAGAAATCCAAGAAACTGGCATCTATAGATTCCTTGGAAATCTCTATCCTGTAAAGAATTTTTAAAGCGCATTCTCTTGCAAAAGTGCGTTTACGCATATTAAAGCTCCGCTATCAGGTTCGCCATCTCAATAGCTGAACGGGCTGCGTCTCGGCCTTTGTTGCCCTGTTTTGTGCCTGCCCTTTCTATTGCCTGCTCTATTGAATCAGCCGTGATAATTCCGAATATAACCGGCACGCCTGTATTCAAAGAAACATTCGCAATGCCTTTTGATGCCTCGCTCGCGATATAATCAGAATGAGGCGTCGCCCCTTTTATTATGGTGCCCAGGCATATGACTGAGTCGTATTTCTTGCTCTTCGCCATGCGGCTTGCGAGAACAGGTATCTCAAACGCGCCCGGGGCCCAGACAACCTCTATATCGCTATCCTTTGCGCCATGCCTCGTAAGTTCATCAACGCATCCTTCCAGGAGCCTGTTGGTAATAAAATCATTAAACCTGGATGCTATGATGCCGAATTTCCTGCCTTTTGCAACAAGTTCGCCCTGAATTACTTTGTACATGCTACCCTCCTTTGTTTAATTTTTACAAAGTTGACACTCTGACATTGTCACAGTGTCAACTTTGGATAAGATGGCCTAATTTTTCCTTTTTGGTTTCCAGATATCTCACGTTAGCGCTATTAGGCTGCACCTCCATGGAAATCCTTTTTACCACCTCGAGCCCATAACCTGACAAGCCCACTATCTTACGCGGATTATTTGTAATAAGCTGGATTTTCTTCAATCCCAGGTCCGCGAGTATTTGCGCGCCTATGCCGTAATCCCTTAAGTCCGGCTTGAAGCCAAGCTGTTCATTTGCCTCCACTGTATCAAGGCCTTTATCCTGCAATGCATACGCCTTTATCTTATTAACCAGCCCTATACCGCGCCCTTCCTGCCTCATGTATAAAAGAACGCCCCTGTGTCTCTCACCTATAAGTTTCAAACTTTTATGAAGCTGTTCCCCGCAATCGCACCTTCTGGAACCAAATATATCTCCTGTAAGGCATTCTGAATGCACGCGCACTAAAACGTCTTTTTTGCCTTTGATATCGCCTTTTACCAAAGCCATGTGCTGATATTTATCGATACTTGATTCATAAAGGTATAATTTGAATATCCCGTAATCCGTAGGAATCTGGCTGGAGGTAACGCAGGTTACAAGCTTTTCTGACTTTAGCCTGTAATTAATTAAATCCGCAATTGTACATATTTTAAGTTTATGCCTTTTTGAAAATTTTTCCAAATCTTTCTGCCTTGCCATTGTGCCGTCGTCATTTATAATTTCGCAGATAACCCCTGCCGGATAAAGCCCTGACAATTTCATTAGGTCAACGCACGCTTCTGTGTGGCCTGCCCTGGTCAAAACCCCGCCGGATTTTGCCCGCAGAGGAAATACGTGTCCGGGCCTGGCGAGATCATCCGGTTTTGTCCTGGGATTTATAAGGGTCTTTATGGTGGCTGAGCGGTCGTGGGCAGATATGCCGGTAGTCGTACCTTTCTTAGCGTCTACGGAAATAGCCCATGCGGTCTTAAACGTATCTTGATTATCTTCAAACATCGGATGCAGGCCAAGCTCATCAAGCCTTTCGCCTTCCATCGGCATGCACACAAGGCCCCTGGCATGTTTTATTATGAAATTAATTACGGATGGCGCGGCAAAGCTGGCAGGGATAACAAGATCGCCTTCATTTTCGCGGTCTTCGTCATCCACAACAATAACCATCCTGCCTTTTCTAAGATCCTTAATAATTTCAGGTATTGTGTTGAATTTCATATTTTACCTTCTAATGTCATTGCGAGCCCGCCATTGTTTCTGTGGCGGGCGAAGCAATCTTCTTAAAAAAACAATTGCCCGAAAAACACTCTTCGGGCAATAAATGTTAACTCTTTCTATCCTGCTTCGCTCTTTAGTATTCTCGCTCACTGGTATGAGCTTCGCAGGACTTCGTCTTCTACCATCTAGCCTTTCACAATCGGTTCCGGAATTGCGCCGGATCTGTCCACCATAGAACTTTGGCGGACTCGCGGACTACACCGCCGGTGGGGAATTTCACCCTCTCCCGAAGATTGAAGGTATTATATCAACTTATACGTTTTTGTCAACTTATATTGCGAAGGCGACAAAACTGACATTGTCAAAAGTGTCGCCTTATTTTATTGAAAAGGGTATAAGTTGCATAATTAAGCGCGTGTGGTATAATTAAAACATGGCTAATATAGAAGATAAAAATTATCAGGAAGAACTATGCAAGGTGAGGGATGAACTGGAGATGTTTTACGATATCGGTAACGCCATGCGCACTACCCTTAATCTGGAAGAGATCCTCTATGTAATACTTACTGCCGCTACCTCCCATACAGGCCTGAGTTTTAACAGGTCTATGCTTTTCCTTGTAAATGAAAAAGAAAACCGTCTGGAAGGCAAGATGGGCATAGGCCCTGACAGCGCGGAAGATGCCTCTAAAATCTGGGCTCATATAGAGAAAAATAAGATCGGGCTTGAAGAGTTGATAGGCGCAGAGACTCAGTTCGACCATCTTAAAAAATCCAAGCTCAACCAGGTAATAAAATCAATGAAGATCCCTATCAGGGAAGATTCCGGATTAATCGCTCTCACTGTCATGGAAGGCATGCCTTTTATAATAAATACCGCTGAGGCAAAACAGAAGGCGCGGAATGAATTTTCGATGATCATGGATCTGGATGAATTCGTAACAGTGCCGTTAAAGGCGAAAAATAAAGTAATAGGCGTTCTTCTCGCGGATAACAGGTTCAATAAAAAACCTATAACAACCGATGCCGTCAGAGTCCTGACCATGTTTGCGAATCAGGCAGGCCTTGCGATTGAAAACTCCAGGCTTTATGAACAGACCGTGGTGCTTTCAAATTCTGATTCTCTTACAAGTTTATGGAATCACGGCTATTTTCAATACCTCCTGGGAGAAGAGATAAAAAGGTCTTCTTTTGCAAAATCCCGGTTTACTCTGCTTATGATAGATATAGATAACTTTAAGGCCTTCAATGACACCTATGGACATCAGGCAGGCGACAGCATCCTCAGGGAAATCTCCGGAAAATTCAGGGACATTTCAAGAAAGATAGACATTATAGCCCGTTATGGCGGGGAAGAATTCGGAATAATCCTTCCTATGACAAAAAAAGAAGAAGCGCTTGTGCTGGCTGAACGCATAAGAAAAGCCGTTGAAATAAGCCCCGGCCTTAAAAATATAACCATAAGCATGGGCGTGGCATCTTTTCCTGAAGACGGCGATACAAAAGAAGCTTTGATAGCCAAAGCTGACAAGGCGCTCTACGAAGCCAAAAGATCCGGTAAAAATAGAATCTGCGTTTAAACCAACTCATCGTGTCATTGCGAACGAAGTGAAGCAATCTCAAATACGTGATTGCTTCGTCGGCCACTTTCAGTAGCCTCCTCGCAATGACATTTTTAGTTAGCGTGTTCCACTGCTTCCTGTTTCTTCGCGTCCGAGAATTTCACAGAGACAACCTTTGACACGCCTGACTGCTGCATGGTAATACCGTACATCACATCAGACTTATCAATGGTCTTTTTATTGTGGGTTATGACGATGAATTGGGACGTATTCGTAAACATGTCAAGGCTTCTTGAAAACCTGTCAACGTTTGATTCATCCAGAGAGGCGTCTATTTCGTCCAGGACGCAGAACGGGCTGGGTTTTACCCTGAATATCGCAAATATAAGAGCTACCGCGGTAAGCGCTCTTTCGCCTCCTGAAAGAAGCGATACGTTTTGAAGCCTTTTCCCGGGCGGCTTGGCAACTATTTCAATCCCGCACTCAAGCACATTGCCATCGTCCAGCAGTATAAGTTCTCCGTCTCCTCCTCCAAAAAGCATTTTGAAAAAATTCCTGAACTCCACCTCTATGCTCTTGAAGGTTTCTAAAAAAAGTTCTTTTGTGGTTTTATTTATCTTATTGATTGCCTCCAGCAGGCTGTCTTTTGCCTTTAATAAGTCATCCCTCTGAGTTGTTAAAAATACAAATCTGTCCTGAAGTTCTTTATTCTCCTCTATGGCAACTAGATTAACCGCGCCCATTGAATCCAACTGACTGCGCATTGCTTCCACTTCATTTTTCAGGCCTTCCTTGTCTACGGCCTGCCAATTTTCGTCCAGCTGAAATTCTCCAAGCTCAGCCTTATAAATATCTCTTATGCGCTGCGTCAGGTTTTCTATGCTGTAATTCACCTCTGCCTTCTGTAAATCTACGGAATGCGTGCTTGACCTTATGTCATTTATCCGGCCTTCTGCCTCTCTGAATTTAGTTTCATAAGACGATGCCTTGCCTGCTATCTCGGCATATACGGCTTCCACATCGCCCAATTCTTTATTCTTTCCGGAACTTTCATCCGATAGGATAGTTATATTTTTTTCAAGTTCTTTTACCTCTATGCTTAGCTCTTCTACCTTTTTAACGGAACTGTCTATTTCAAGCTTTCTGGATTCTACGTTATTTTTCGCGTCGCGCAAGGATGGTTCCAGTATATTCAATGTGCTCGACAGGCCTTCTTTTTTACTCTCCAGCGAACTTAACTCAGTCCTTGCCTCTGCGATTTCCACGAGAAGCTGCTCTTTTTCTTTTGCGCACTCTGTCATGAGCCTCTCGCTGTTGCGCGCCCTTTCTTCATTAATCTTGCTTTCGTTTTCAAGTTGCGCCAGCGTCTTGAGAGAAGAATCTTCTTCCTGCCTCAGTATCAGGATTTCAGAATTTACCTCGTCTATCTCAAGGTTCACAAGCGATATCTCGTCTCCTACGCCTTTTATGTTTTCCTCTATATTAGACCTGCTGCTGGAGGCGTTTGCAAAAAGTATGTCTTTTTCGCTGATTACGCCGGCGAGCGATTCAATCCTGGTTTTTAATTCCCTTTCTTCTTTTTCTTTTCCGAGTTTTTCTTCTTCAAGCTTTCCTGACCGGCCTTCCAGCTCGATTATCACTTGACGAATCTCATTTATCCTGGCGTCTCTATTTATCAGGCCCAGCTCTTCTTTTTTAGAACTCCCTCCTGTTATAAACCCATTCTCAACCACTTCGCCGGAAAGCGTAATAAACCTGCTCCTCGCAGGCCCTTTAGCGCTATCCAGAAGAGCCCTCGCATCTTTAAGGTCTTTCACGATAAATACATCTTTCAATATATGACTCAATAGGTTTTTATAGGAATCATTTGTATTGACAAAATCAACTGCCTTGCCCAGAATGCGGCTGTCAGGGACAGCGAGCATTTTTTCATCGTTTGAAAAAATGCTC
>JAGVFL010000097.1 GCA_020057645.1 Candidatus Omnitrophota bacterium | reverse complement strand
TGATACATCTTTATCTCTTCCATTATAACCCCGCGCTCCCGCTCAAGTTCCTTTTGGTCGATACTTGCGTTTAAGACCATGTCAGATAGGACTTCCAGCGCTACATTTGCATGCTTAAAACTGACTTTTGCGAGAAAACACGAAACCTCTTCCGCAGTGAAGCCGTTCAAAGAACCGCCTCTGCCTTCAATCTCTTCTTTTAGTTTTCTGCAGGTTCTTGACGGGGTACCCTTGAAAAGCATGTGTTCCAGAAAATGCGATATACCGGAATTTTTTCCGCTTTCATTTCTGGAACCTGTTCTTATCCATATGCCTATGGCCATTGATTCCATGTTGGGCATATGGTTAGTTGCGAGGGTCAAGCCGTTATTAAGTTCTGTCTTTTTGTACATAAAGCTTTGTCATTGCGAGGAATCCCGATTTATCGGGACGACGAAGCAATCTAAATAGAGATTGCTTCACTCACTTTGTTCGTTCGCAATGACGAATGTTGGCATTCTTATCCAAATAATTCTGTAAAATCAGCTGCGCGGCTATTTTGTCTATATTTTTTTTACGCTTTTTTCTCGAGAGGTCCGCCTCTAAAAAAATCCGCTCGCCCTGCGCGGTAGTGAGGCGCTCGTCTACCATCTCTACCCGGATATTAATTTCTTTCTTCAATTCGTTGACAAAATCTACGGCGCGATTTGCGCTTTTGCCCTCTGTGCCGTCCATGTTCAAAGGAAGACCCACGATCAATCTCGCCGCATCATATTCCCGCACCAGATCTCGTATCTTTTTTAAATCGTTTTTTATGCCTTTGCGTTCTATTGTTCCGACAGATTGCGCTATTATATTCAACGCATCGCTTACAGCGACACCTATGCGTTTCTCTCCGAAATCAAGCGCCAGTATTCTCGACATAAATGAAATTCTTGTAGGGGAGGGTTTAAACCCTCCCCTACAGATGGCTATTCAAAAGCCCTGAAGGTTTTAACCAGGTCTTTTACCTCTTGGGCCCTCGCCTTATTGCAAACAAGCGTTCCGGATTTCGTCTGCACAATTATTATGTCCTTAAGGCCTATGACCCCTATTTTATGGTCTTTATCGCCTACTATAATAGAATTTTTCACGTCTATCATGCTTGAATTGGAAAGTATGATATTCCCATCCGCGTCTTTGTCGTATATCTCTTCGATGCTAGACCATGACCCTATATCCACCCAGTCAAAATTTGATTTTACGCAGATTATTTTATTGCGCTCGTTTTTTGAAACAGGCTCCATGATGGCGTAATCTATAGAAATCGGATTAAACCTGGAATATTCGTTCTCTAGCCTTATGGAATAACCTGTTTTCCCTTCAAGCCTGGAAATGTCTTCAAGGCTGTAATACATGCCCGGCATGTACTTCTTCATCATGCTCAATATAGAGCTTGTTTTCCAGATAAATATGCCGCTATTCCACAGATATTTTTTATTTTTATATAATGCCTCCGCTTTTGCTTTTTTAGGTTTCTCGATAAATCTTTTTATGCCATAATATCCCTGGAATTTTTTGCCGGTTTCCATGTACCCATAACCGACAGACGGGTATCTGGGCTTTATGCCTATTGTCAAAAGGTCTGATCCTGTCTCCGCAATCTTTTCCGCGAAAATCAGGTCCTTAAAAAATGCCTTTGTGTTTTTTATTATATGATCCGCGGGCAAAATTACCATTGCCGCGTTTCCGAATCTTTTTTCAAGAATGAGCGCGCTGAGGCATATCGCGGGAGCCGTATCCCTGCCAAAAGGCTCCAGGATGATATTTTCTTTTTTAAGATTTGATATATGATGCTTCAAGCTGGAAAACTGATTTTTAGTGGTTACAAGAAATATGTTCTCTATAGGCAAATTTTCTTTTAACCTCTTGATGGTCTCCTGAATCAACGCGTTTCTTGTCCCAAGAGATATCATGTGCTTTGCCTTGCCGCGAGTGCTTTTTGGCCAAAGCCGCTCTCCCTTGCCGCCGGCCATTATAATAGCATACATAAAACCTCCTGTAGGGGGCAGGCATGCCTGCCCCCTACTTTTATCCTTTTATGTTTTTTACAAAATTTCCCACCTTCCTAACCAGACCTTTCTTCCTGATATTTTTTTCAATAACTTTTACAATCGCGCTGCCCACTATTACCCCATCGGCAATCTCTGAAACAGCCTTGACCTGTTCTCTTGTAGAAATACCAAAACCCGCGCATACGGGTTTCTTTGCGATCTTTTTTATTTTTCTCAGGTTTTCGGATAATTCTTCGGGCAATTTACTCCGGCAGCCTGTTGTCCCTGTCAAGGAAACGTAATATATGAAGCTCGTGGATACCGCGGCTATATTTTTTATTCTTTCCATGGAACTCGTGGGAGCCAAAAGATGTATTATGGAAAATTCATGTTTTTTCGCTATATCGCGCAGTTCTTTTGACTCTTCCGGCGGTAAATCAGGAACTATCGCGCCGTCTATGCCTGAACGGCCGGCATTTTCAACGAATCTCTTTAATCCATAATGAAATACCATGTTGTAATAAAGCATCAGGACTATGGGCATTTGTGTTTCCAATCTGGCTTTCTTGACCAGGTTGAAAACTTTGGTTAAGGTTGTCTTGCTCTTCAGGCCGCGTTCAGACGCCTTTTGTATTGTCGGCCCGTCTGCCAATGGGTCTGAAAATGGGACGCCGAGTTCAATGATATCTACGCCCTTATTTTCCAGTTCAAGGATGAGTTTTTTTGTAACTGCTAGCGACGGATCCCCTGCCATTATGTAGGCAATGAAGGCCTTTTTGTTATTTTTGTGTAATTCGTTAAATTTTTTATCGATGCGGTTAACCATTGTTTTTGGCACAC
>JAGVFL010000132.1 GCA_020057645.1 Candidatus Omnitrophota bacterium | reverse complement strand
ACAAGAAAATTTAGGCCAGATAGAGAAAATTAGCGGCGGGTGGCTCGAACCCTCCAAAAACTTTTTAACTACTTGTAATCAAGCGGGTTCTGCCGCTTGGCAGGAAACTTTAAGCCCTAAAAAAGAAATTTTAAAAATTCTCGGCTCGAACTTTGTTTTAAAAGACCTAACCCTTTTAGTTGTATATAAAAAGCCCTTTGATTTAATCGCAAAATCGCAGGGTAATGCTGACTGGCTGGGACGTGTGGATTCGAACCACAATAGCGAGATCCAAATTCTCGAGTCCTACCTTTGGACGACGTCCCAGTATCGTCTTTCGTCTATCGTCGCTTGTGACTCGTAACGAACAACTACGAACCACGATTCACGAACGACGAGCGACGGAAGACTATTTTTTATCCTTCTCTAATTGATACGCATCCAGGATCTTCTTCTGGATATATTCTCTCGCCTGCACAGTTATCGGATGAGCTATGTCTTTATGCTCTGCTTGTCTTAGGTCGTGTTCGGCTTCGGGAGTAGCGGAGACAGGCTGAACATGAGCGGGCAGCTGAGCCCCGCACTCATTGCAGAATTTGCTGCGGATCGCATTTTTATGATTACACTTGGGGCAAGATTCTTTTATCTTGCGCGAAGGCATCGCGATAAAAAGCCCGGATTTACCTTCTATGATCTTTATATTTCGGACGACAAACACATTATCAATAGTAATAGTGGCGTACGCCCTTAGCTTGTTATTGGCTCCTTCTTTTGGAAAAATTCTAACCTCTGTTATCTCCATAGATGCCTCCTTTATAAGTCTTTACTAAAAAAATACCCGCTCTTTTATCCTTCGGGATTTTTTTTAAAACTTCTTCTGCGCCTTTTTTGTTTTCAAACGTGCAGAATACCGAAGGCCCGCTTCCGGATAAAAGACTGCGCCGGCCGCCGCTGCGGGCCAACAAAGCTTTTACCTTATCTATATGAACAATATTTCTGCCAAGGACGCTCTCAAAAATATTATAATAATTTTCTTCAAGCGTTTTCACGTCAATCTTTTCAAGAGCGCGAAGCGCATCTTTAAGAGAGTGCGCCCTGCCAGAAAAGTTGCGCCTATCTATCCTCTTATACATCAACCCGGTTGAAAGCGAGATAGGAGGTTTTATCAATATATGAAAAAGAGCTTTATCTAAATTGATTTTTTTAATTGTTCGCCTGCGCCTCTTGCAACGGCAAAAGAGGCGTCCATCATAAAAAACGGCACATCCTTGCCGATATCGCACGCTATAGAAAAAAGCCTTTTATCCGGTATCCCTAATTTAAAAATCTCATTTATGGCTTTTAGCGCTGAGGCAGCGTCGCTTGAACCGCCGCCCAATCCGGCTGAGACAGGGATCCTCTTCTTAATTTCTATGCGCAGGTTTAATTTGACTCCTGTTTCTTTAAAAAGCCTCTGGGCTGCTTTGTATACTATATTTTCTTTGCCGCGGCTGCAATCAGCCGCGTCTACCTCTACTTTTAGCCCTCTGCCCTTTTCTTTTATTATTATTTCGTCTCTCAGGTCTATTTTTTCAAAGATCGTTTCTATGTTGTGAAACCCGTCAGGCCGTTTTTCCATGACATCCAAATAAAGATTCAGCTTCGCAGGGGCAAAGACTTTAATTTCTCGCATATGTTCGTCGTTCGTCGTTCGTGGTTCGTGGTTCGTTACGAATCACTAACGACGAGTCACGAACGACGAGATATTATCTCTTCCTTGCCATAACCCTCTTCGCTGCCTTTACAATGTCATCTGATGTAAGGCCGAACAGTTTAAATAATTCCTTTGGGTCTCCTGACTCTCCGAATCTATCTTGAACCCCTATAAACTCCATGGGCACGGGCCAAGTTTGCGCTAAAACTTCGCTCACTGCGCTTCCCATTCCTCCGATTACAGTGTGTTCTTCTGCCGTGACAATCGCGCCTGTTTCCTTTGCGGCTTTAATTATAATATCCTTATCTATAGGCTTAATTGTATGAAGGTTTATAATCCTGGCTGAAATATTTTCTTTTTTCAATGTTTCGGCCGCGCATAACGCTTCATACACTTCTACGCCGCAGGCTATGATTGTAATGTCTTTGCCGTCTTTCAATAAATTGGCCTTGCCTATCTTGAATGCGCCCTCTTCTTTAGTTATGAGAGGCACCCCGCTTCTGCCAAGCCTGAGGTAAACAGGGCCTTCATAAGAAGCGCTGGCGATAGTAGCTTTCTTTGCCTCCAGCGCATCGCACGGAACTATAACAGTCATGTTCGGGAGGATTCTCATGAGAGCAATCTCTTCGTTTGCCTGATGAGTGGGCCCGTCCTCTCCTACTGATATGCCGCCATGCGTGCCGACTATCTTTACGTCTGTTTTCATGTACGCGATAGAAACCCTTACCTGATCCCATGCCCTTCCTGCCGCAAACGCGCCAAACGTGCACGCGAAAGCTACCTTCCCTGACAAGGCAAGGCCGGCTGCCGTGCTCATCATATCCTGTTCGCTCACGCCCATGGAAAAAAATCTCTCCGGGAATTTTTCTTTGAACCACGCGGCGCGCGTTGATTCCGTGAGGTCTGCTGACAGAACAACTATATCATCCCGTTTCTGGCCGAGCTCAACCAAGCCTTCTCCAAACCCGTCCCGTGTTGGTTTTGATCCATATGTCTGTATCATTGCAATTCCAACTCCTTTATCGCTCGTTCCAATTCTTCTTTATTAGGCGCTACTCCATGATATTTATTTTTATTTTCAAAAAACGAAACACCTTTGCCTTTGACGGTGTGCGCGATAATCATGCTTGGCTT
>JAGVFL010000096.1 GCA_020057645.1 Candidatus Omnitrophota bacterium | reverse complement strand
AATAGAGAGGTGGATTTTAAAACAGCTGAGGCAATAATCAACGCCGGTTTTACGGAGTGTATCATCGCGCCTTCTTACGAAAAGAAAGCCCTGGATATTTTAACGGCAAAGAAGAATTTAAGATTAATAGAAGTCGGGGAACTAAAAGGCATAGAGAAGGATTATGATCTTAAAAAAGTTGTAGGCGGGCTCTTGATACAGGATAGAGATATTTTTCACATAGAAGAAAAAGATTTGAAGGTGGTTACAAAGAAAAGGCCCACAAAGGAAGAGACGGCGTCTTTGCTTTTCGGGTGGAAGATAGTAAAACATGTAAGGTCAAATGCAATAGTCCTGTCGCACGGCACCAAGACCGTAGGAATAGGCGCGGGCCAGATGTCCAGGGTTGATTCCATGGTTATTGCCATAATGAAATCCAAGGGCCTTTCTAAAGGCGCTACCTGCGCAAGCGACGCGTTCTTTCCTAAAGAAGACGCTATAGAAGAGGCCAAGAAAGCAGGCATAACGAGTATAATCCAGCCGGGCGGTTCTATCCGCGATGAGGATGTAATAAAAGCATGCGACGACGCAGGTATAAGCATGGTTCTTACAGGTGTCAGGCATTTTAAGCATTAATAGAAATGAAGCAGGCTGGGGCCTTCGGCACTGAAATGATTTCGCCGTGCGCTACGGTTTACGGCTCGTTTTTTATGCCGAAGGTAGTCTTGACGGCAACAAAACTTCGCCGTAACCCCTTGCGCACTTAGTATAATAAAGAATCTATTATGCCGAAATCTTTCTGATGTGCCTCAGGCCTCAGCCTGCTTCATCAAAGTTTATTTTTATCATGGATTATAGAGATACCATAGATTATATTAACTCCTTCATAAATTTCGAAAAAATACCCAAATACCAATATGCCGCTGCATTCAAACTGGAGCGGATGATTGCTATTTTAAAGGAATTGGGTGATCCTCATAAAGATTTGAATATTATTCATGTCGCAGGCTCCAAGGGCAAGGGATCTACATGCGCTATCACAGCTTATATTTTAAAAGAAGCCGGCTATAAAGTCGGGTTATATACTTCTCCGCATCTTGTGGATTTCAGAGAGAGAATAAGGATACTTAATGACGAGCCGCAGGATTCAAGAGAATTTGAAGGGATGATAGGCGAAGGAGAAATCAATGAGATCTCAGAAGAAATAAAACCTGTTGCGGAAAATTTCAGAGAACACAATACTCTGGGCAATGCGTCTTTTTTTGAGATTTTAACAGCGTGCGCTTTTTTGTATTTTAAGAAAAAACAGGTGGATATAGCGGTTTTAGAGACGGGCCTTGGAGGAAGGCTTGACGCGACAAACGTCGCAATGCCTTTAGTGTCCGGGATAACAAATATCAGCTTGGAACACACTGATAAATTAGGAAATACCCTGAGCAAGATAGCGTATGAAAAGGCAGGGATCATAAAAGAGCATAGTTTGGTTGTGAGCGCTTCGCAGGAAACAGAAGCAATAGGGGTCATAAGAAAAGTTTGCGCTGAGAAAGGCGCTGGATTATATGAAATCGGAAAAGATATAAAATATTCTATTTTAAATTCAGATGAGAAATCCCAGGTTTTTGATTTAAAAGGGCCCGGGTATTTTTATAAAAATATGGGGATGAATTTAATCGGCGGCCACCAGATTGAAAACGCTTCTATCAGCATAGGCATGCTCAAGCTCATGGCCCCGGACAAATTTAACATAAGAGAAAACGATATAAGAAAAGGGTTAATAAAAGCAACATGGCCTGGAAGGCTGCAGGTAATCCAAAAAACCCCGTACATAATTTTAGACGGGGCGCAGAATCCGGCCAGCGCGGCTGCATTAGCAGATTCTATAAAGAAATTATTCAATTATAAGAAGTTAATATGCGTATTTGGGATATCGAGCGACAAGGATATAAAAGGCGTGAGCAGTGTTTTAGACGCGGTCAGCGATATAATAATTCTGACTAAAGCAAAAAATAATCCAAGGGCAGAGGATGTATCAAGGTTAAAACAAAATTTTAAAAATTCAAGGCCGGGCCTTGAAGAAAGCAATGATATAGATGAAGCCATGCAAAAGGCCTTGAGATTTGCGGATAAAGAGGATTTAATATTAATTACCGGTTCATTATTTGTAGTAGGCGATGCGATACAATATTTTAAACTGTAGTAAGGTGACAAACTGACATTGTCAGTTTTGTAACCTTATTTGGGAGAACAATAGGTGATATGGGGAATATAGGATTAGATGATACGATTGTGGCGATTTCAACGCCTATAGGAGAAGGCGGTATCGGGATCGTCCGCTTGAGCGGCAAGGACAGCCTGAAACTCGCGGATAAAATATTTCTTTCCAGTGGCAGGGAAAAACCGTCCGGGTTCAAGACGTATACGGTTCATTACGGGCACATAATAGAAAATTTACAAGGGCGCGCAAGTAAAAAAGAGCGGAATATTATTGACGAGGTGATTTTGACTGTGATGAAGGCGCCGAGAAGTTATACAAAAGAAGATGTAATTGAGATAAATTGCCATAGCGGCATAGTGCCGCTCAAAAAAATACTGGATTTATGCTTGATTAATGGGGCGAGGATTGCAGAGCCCGGGGAGTTTACCAAAAGGGCATTTTTAAACGGGAGGATAGACATACTTCAGGCAGAGGCAGTGCTGGATATAATAAATGCGAAAACAGAACTTTCGCTGAGGTCCGCGTTAAATAACCTGGAAGGCTTTTTTTCCAAAAAGATAAATGAAATAAGGAAAAAACTTATTGAGATATACGCCCATATGGAGGCCTCTATAGATTTTTCAGAAGAGGATCTGCGGGGCATTAAAAGAAGCAGCATCTTTAAAAAATTGAATAGCATAAAAAACGAGATACAAAAGTTTGTATCAAACTCTAATCAGGGCAGGATTTTACGGCAGGGTATAAAAACAGTCATATGCGGAAGCCCTAACGTAGGCAAGTCCAGCCTTATGAATGCCATATTAAAAGAATCCAGGTCTATTGTCACGCATATCCCCGGAACTACAAGGGATACGATAGAGGAGATTGTGAATATCAGGGGGATTCCCGTGACGCTTGTGGATACCGCAGGAATAACTGATACAGACCATCTGATAGAAAAAGAAGGCATAAGAAGGAGCCGTATTTATTTAGAAAACGCAGATTTGATTTTATTGGTTTTAGATTGGTCCAGGAGGCTGAATAAAGATGATCTGGATATAATGAAAAAAATAAGAGATAATAAGAAGGAGATAGTAGCGGTTATAAATAAAGTAGATCTCAAGAAAAAATTGGATATTAAAAAAATTAAGAGATTTTTTCCAAAAAGCTGTTTTGCGCATGTATCTGCTTTAAATCTAAAAGGCGTTGATAAACTGGAAGATGAAATCAAAAATATAGTTTGGAAAGGCAAGGCCCCGGGATCAAGTTTTATAGGGGTTTCAAATGAAAGGCAATTGGATATTTTAAGGCGCTCAGTTTCAGATATAAACGAAGCTGTAGCGGCGCATAAGAGCAGGTTGTCCATGGATTGCATAAGCGTTTACGTGAGGTCTTCCATAGAAAGCCTGGGAGAAATAACAGGCCACACAATAACGGAACAGGCGTTGGATAAAATATTCTCAGAATTTTGCATAGGAAAGTAATTTTGAAACAATCAAAGGTTACACTATGACATTGTCAGAGTGTAACATTAAGGGGGAGTATGGATAAGAATAAGATTAAAAAAGCGGTGAGGATGATTTTGGAAGGCATAGGGGAGGATGCGGACAGGGATGACCTTAAGAAAACGCCTGAAAGGGTGGCTGAGATGTACGCTGAGATATTCAGCGGTATTTCTAAAGATCCCGCAAGGGAATTAGAAGTGCTTTTGTCTGAAAAGCACCATGAGATAGTGCTTTTAAAAGACATATCGTTATATTCTGTGTGCGAACACCATCTTTTACCTTTTATAGGCAAGGCGCACGTTGCTTACATACCTAAAAATAACAGGGTTACCGGGTTAAGCAAGATAGCCAGGGTTGTGGAGATTCTTTCAAAAAGATTGCAGGTTCAGGAAAGGCTTACCACTGAGATAGCGGAGATACTAATGAAGAAATTAAAACCAATGGGAGTCATGGTTATTATAGAAGCAGAACACCTGTGCATGAGCATGAGAGGCGTTAAAAAATCAGGCGTCCTTACGGTTACGAGCGCGGTAAGAGGCGTTTTTAAAGAGAACCAAAAGACAAGGGCAGAGGCATTGGCCCTTATAAAAAGCTAATAAGTAAAAGGATATATGCGCCGGAAACGGATCATAGCCTTATTATTCTTAATAATTGCCGGTCTCGCCGCATGGATAAGCCTTAAACAAAAACCTCTTTATATAGCATGCTCTACTGTTATAATAGAGGCAGTAGGTCCGGATATTTTGGCAATAAAAGACATCGCGAAATCAAGCGAAGCATATTATTTTGCCTACAAGACTTATATGGAAACGCAGCGGGAAATAATAAAATCCAGACGCGTCGGCCACCATGTTATAAAAAATCTTGGGTTAAAAAACAAGGAAGCGTTCAATCTAGAGAATGACCCCATAGGAAGCTTGCTTAAAAAATTGAAAGTAGATATCGTAAAGGACACATGGGTTATAAGGATAAGCGCAGAGGACGAAGACCCTGAAGAGGCCAGCCGCATAGCAAATGAATTTGCCATGGTGTATGTTAATTCTAGTTTAAGCCGGATAAAGGCGAACAATAGCCGCGTTCAGGATTTTGCAGATATACCTCTAGAGCCTGTCAGGCCTAATAAAAAGTTAAACATAGCAATATCTATAATATTAATTATAGCAGGCGGGATCAGCTTAATTTTTTTCAGGGGACCCAATGACATTATAATTAAAGATCCAAACGATATAGCGGCTTTGCTTCAATTGCCCGTATTGGGCTCTGTGCCTAAAATTAAACCGGATTGGAAAAATGTGAAGACGAAGGCAGATGCAGATAGGATAGTTGAAAGGGATCCGCTATGCATGGCATCGGAAGCGTATCGTTCAATAAGAGCTAAGTTATTATTTTCATTAAATAAATCAGGTTCTATTGCGAAGAGCTTTATTATAACAAGCTCTGCTCCAAAAGAAGGAAAGACAATCAGCGCGATAAATTTAGCAATAATGACAGCGCATAGCGGGGAAAACGCGCTTCTCGTGGATGCGCATATGAAAAGGCCCAGGGTGCACGATGTATTTAATATGAATAATGACGCGGGTTTTGCAAATTATCTTTCAGGAGAGGTAGATTTTGACAGCATCGTCAAATATCCCGGGATCGAAAATCTATCTATCGTTACCTCCGGAGATACCTCTTATAGGCCCATTGAGTCTATTTCTTCAAAAAATGCAAAGCTTTTTTTGGAAAAAGCAAGCGCAATATTTTCAAAGATAATATTTGATGCGCCTTCGGCTGCGTTTCTTGCAGATGCGGCAGTATTATTAAGTATTTGTGACGGCGCGGTGATTATAGCTGAAGGTAACAGGGCCACAAAGAACCTTTTAAGCAGATCAAAGGAATTATTGCATAAGAGAGGCGCAAATATAATAGGGGTTGTATTAAATAACGTTTTGCTTTGACCGCAAATAAAAGGGAGGGTATATGAGATTACTTGTGCTGGTTACTTTATTTTCTTTTATTGCAGGATGTTCGCCCGGCAATAACAATGCCGGAAATAAGGCCGTTGCGCAGATAAATAAATACAAGATGACTGCGGATGACCTCAGGTACGAATTTAAAAATGCCCCCTATGACGAGGCAGGGCGTATAAAAACAGAAAAGGGAAGAAGGCAATATCTGGAAGGCCTTATTGAAAAAGAGGTGCTTTTGCAGGAAGCGCAGTATCTGGGCATAAACAGGGAAAAAGATTTTATGAAGAGTATAGAAAGTTATTGGGAGCAGGCGCTTTTAAAGATACTTCTGGAAAGAAAATCCAAGGAGATATCAGGCCTGATACATGTTTACGATAATGAGATAGAAGAGTATTGCAGAGATTCAGGAGAAAAACAGCCTTTTACAAAAATTAAAAATGAGATAAGAGATATAATAAAACAGGAGAAAGAAGCAGATGCAATGAACGCGTGGATAGAGGAGTTGAAAAAGAAATCTTATATAAAGGTAGATGAAGGCGCTGTAGAAGAGGCGCTTTCAAATAATAAATAGACGGAGGGTATCTATATGGGGTATAAACGAAGAAATTATTTTATAAACAAAACATTTCAATCAGAATTTATATTAAAATTCTGCGGCCTTGTAATACTCGGTTCAGTCCTCTTTGGGATAATATTGTACATGTTTTCTAAAAACGCCCTCACGACGTCTTTTGAAAACTCCAGGCTTGTGATTAAAAGCACCGCTGATTATATTTTCCCGGGGCTTTTGTTCGGCGGGATAATAACAGCCGTAATTACGGCCCTGGCAGCCGGCGCGGTTGTAATACTTATGACTCACAGGATAGTGGGCCCCATGTACAGGTTTGAAAAATATATAAAAGAAATAGGGTCCGGCAGGCTTAATTCCGATTTAAAGATCAGGAAGAAAGACCAATTTCAAAACATGGCGGATTCTTTAAACAATATGACGAAAGATCTTAAACTCGGACTTGGGGAAGTAAATGAGGTTTCTGATAAGCTGGATAAACTCATAGAAGAGCTTTCTATGAGCTCAAGCAGGGATATACTTTTAAGAGAAGACATAAAAAGAATAGTCATCGAGCTGAAAAAAGACAAGCAGAATCTGTCGAGGGCGCTGGGATATTTTAAAATTAAGCATTAGCCGTAATTATATTATAAAGGTCTT
>JAGVFL010000017.1 GCA_020057645.1 Candidatus Omnitrophota bacterium | reverse complement strand
GTATATGATGAATTTCGGTTTTGTTCTTGATTTCTATTTTATTTTCAAGCGGATATATTGAATCAGGGTGGACGTAAAAACGCATGAATTATCCTTAATTGGCCCTGTACCAGTCGCTAAGCTATCCATTTTATTGCTACCTGTTTCGCTCCGGTGCAGGGCTCATAAACCACTCGCCTAATAATATAGGGTTCATGGCCTGCCATGAACCCGAGCGAAAACTCAACCCCTTGCGGATAGCCTAGCGAGTGGTTCATGGTGGACCTGAGCGGGATCGAACCGCTGACCTCTTCGTTGCGAACGAAGCGCTCTCCCAGCTGAGCTACAGGCCCGAATTTTCGAAGCAAATATAATTATACCATTTAAAAAATCTGCAAGCTATAAAAAAACATCCGACAAGTTGACAAACTGACATTGTCAGAATGTAAACTTAGATTTCGGGTAAATAGAATTAATTGAAACTTGCCAGGCGGGGATAGCAGGAAAAATAAAACGTAAGGACATGATTTGGATCATTGTAATAAGCCTTTATATAACTTGTTAGGGCATTTCCGCTTTTTGTAAAATTAACCTCTGTAACAGTTACCTTTGGAATCAAAGATTCCGGGGCAGCACCGTCAATGTCAAATTCCAAGGCATTGCCATTCTTACGATACCTATAAATCTTTACATTGGTATTATAGTTAGCTGCTGTAAGAGGGTCGTTTTCACTTATCCTTATAGTTAAGGTATCACCTCCGGCTGGATCCGGAATAGCGGGTGAATTTATATCTCCTATGCCCCTCATAACATATTTATGGATATGCTGGCTGGCATACTGCAGTTCATATCCTATTATTACTTTTTCGCTGGCAGTAACATAGAGTCTCCTCGCGGCAAGATAAACGCTTGATACCCCAAGGAATATGACGCCCAGTAGAAGCGTCGCTACCAGTAATTCCATCATTGTCAAACCTGCTTTATTTTTAAAAACTCTGTTTATTCTCATCCCAGCGGACCTTAATTGTAACCTGCTTATATCCGTTAACCTGCGGCTCTGTTACATCATAAGTAAAATCAGCCGGCAAAGGCGCCAGGGCCGCCATTTCTCCTGCAATAGAACATCCTATGCCTGAAGCTAAATATCCGCTTCCTACGCTCATTTCTCCATCCAAATAGTTATAATTACTTCTCAACCTGTCCAATGCCTCCATCGCAAAATTAAACGCCTGAACCCTATGCCTTGCGCGGCTAAGAAAACAATAGGCTCCCAGAAATGCGCTGAACACGCTTCCTGCAAGCAATGCTATAATCATGCTGGAAACAATAACCTCTATAATGGTAAAACCCTTTTTATCCATAAGAAATTAGATCAAGGTTTAAGAGGATTGCCGGCTGGATTCGAAGAAATCGTACCGTCTTTACTTATTTCATAATAGTACGTACTGTATGGATTAGGCGCGGTATCTTTCCTCTGAGCCCTGGCAGTAAAATCTCCTGTCTCGCCTTTTTCTGTTTCTATAGTATAGGTAAAATTGGCATTTGCGCTATTTGGATCTTCAATATTAAGTTTAACGATACCGGCTTGTTTATCTGCGCCGTCTTTCCCGGAAAAAAATCCATATTCTAAAAAATATATCTTTTCGCCTGTCCTGATAAGATTCAAATTACTGACAGCTTCTCCCAATTTCGCCTTTTCTATCGTCTTAACGAGCATGGGCAATGCCAGTGTAGAAACTATACCAATAATGATCACAACGATCAGTAATTCTGTAAGCGTAAATCCAGATGAATAGCCACCTCTGAATTTTGCCCCCGCCGCTTTGCTTCGCAAAGCGAAGCAGCGGGGACAAAATTGTTTAAGGAACTCATGATTTATGATTAATTTATAATTGAAAATGGCCATTGCTGCTGTCTATAGCACCTGTCTGATTTATAGTATAATAATCTCCTGCATATGGGCCATTATTTCTTGTGGCCATGGCAGTAAAACCATTTGCATCTGCTGTAGGTATTGTATAAGTGAAATACCTGCTTGCGCTTGATAAATCATTAGGATTGTCTATATTTAAAGAACTGAGGCCTGTAGTGTATGTTCTATTATCCAGGAAATAATCCTTCTCAGCCATTCTGATAAGATTAAGAGTAGTTACAGCCTCACCTGTTTTTGATTTTTCTATATTCCTAACATATATAGGGATAGCGATAGACGCGAGTATCGCGACAATAATAACAGCTATCAATATTTCTATCAGAGTAAACCCCGTTAGATGTTTACCCCATTGGATATTTATTCTCTCATGGGGTTTACTATCTAACGGGGTAAAACCGGTATTAAACCTACTGAATAGCATATTATTTTTTTTCATAAAAAATTATTATTGGCAGGCAAGATCCCGTTGATTATAATAATGATTGGAAGTTCTAAAAGCGTGAAACCTTTTTTATATATCAAGATGTCGGGCCGCCGAGATTTGCGCTTCTTAAAAGTTTTCCGGTATTATTGTCTGTTTGCTTCCAAGTTACTGTATAAGTATTTCCACCGGAAGTGCGAGTAGCAGTTACAGTATATTTCCTTGTAGTAGCATCAGTTCCATCATCAGTGATTGAATAGGTATATAATTTATTAGAAACATTATTCGGATCATCTATATCTAAGTTAGATATAGTAGTAGTGATGGATCCATTTTGATACCAATACCTGTCTAAGGCCGCTCTCAGGCTGCCTACATTCATCGCAGCTTCTGCAGACTTGCTTTTTTCTATAGTAGCTGTATATTGCGGCAAAGCTATTGAAGCAAGTATGCCTATGATTATTACGACTATTAGGACTTCTAAAAGAGTAAAACCTTTTCTACGCATTTATCTCCTTATTTATATATCCAGTTTCCGCCAATTGTGCCAGCCTGATCCATGGTCAAAGTCTGGCCGTTTTGCGTTCCGCCTGATCTGGCAGCTTGCGCTATATAAGTGGTAGAACTAGGGGTAGATATGGTAAAGGTCCAGAATTTCTGGGTTAAAGTTATATCAAGATCGAGTGCATTATTTGTATAAAATTCATTCTCCGCATAATATACTTTTTCGCCTGTCTGTATATGGCCGAGGCCTGCCCTTGCTTCTCCGCCCTTTGCTTTTTCAATAGAAGCCGCAAACTG
>JAGVFL010000114.1 GCA_020057645.1 Candidatus Omnitrophota bacterium | reverse complement strand
TATCTCAAAGGGCGTAAAGGCGATCGTCCTGAATTATCCCGCAAATCCAACAGGCGTTTCATATTCGAGGAAGGAGCTTCTGGCTCTTTCGAAGATTTTTATAGACAATGACCTGATCGTTATAAGCGACGAGATATACGACGAGCTTACTTATGATTTTCCGCATACGCCCCTGGCTACATTGCCGGGCATGAAACAGAGGACAATATATCTGAATGGTTTTTCAAAGGCATTTGCAATGACAGGTTGGCGCGTGGGTTACGCGTGCGGACCGGAAGAAATAATAAGCGCAATGACAAAGATCCATCAATACACGATGTTATGCGCGCCCATAATGGGCCAGTTAGGCGCAATAGAGGCGCTGAGAGGCTCTTCCGGAGCCGTGCTTGAGATGAAGAGGGAATACAAAAGGCGCAGGGAATTTATCGTATCAAAACTTAACGAGATAGGGCTTTATTGCGCCATGCCCGAAGGGACTTTTTACGTCTTCCCTTCAATTAAAAATACAGGCATGCGTTCCGTGGAGTTCGCAAAGAGCTTGCTGCAGAAAGAAAAGGTCGCGGTTGTGCCTGGCACTGCATTTGGTTCGCAGGGAGAAGGCCATATAAGGATAGCTTATGCCTCCAGCATGGAAAATCTTAAAGAGGCAACCGAACGCATGGGACATTTTTTAAAGAGCAATGCATAGTCATAAAAAAGTTCTTCTGATGTACATAACTTCAAATTCAGGGCATTACAGGGCAAGCCTTGCGATCGAAAGCGCATTAAAGACGCTTTCCCCGGGCATAACCACCATGAATATAAACGGTTTTGCCTACACCAATCCCATATTTGAGAAACTGATCAATAGGACCTACATGAGCGTCATAAAGAATAATCCCGAAGTGTGGGAGTATCTTTATGACAATCCGAAAGTGCTAAAAAGCGTGCAGGGCCTGAGAAACGCCATTCACAGGTCTAACTCTAAAAAATTAAAAGTCCTGATTCAGGATGAGTTTAAGCCTGACGCTGTTGTGTGCACCCAGGCGTTTCCATGCGGCATGGTAGCCGATTACAAAAAGTACCTGGGCTTGGATCTCCCGCTTTTCGGCGTATTGACCGATCACGCCCCTCACTCATACTGGATATTTGACAACGTTGATTATTACATAGTTCCGTCGGAAGCCGGCAGAAATCATTTTATGAGAAACGGAGTGGATGGCGCAAAGATAAGGGTTTTCGGCATACCAATCGACCCGAAATTCAGTATAAACTACGGGAAAGAAGAGATATGCAAAAAATTGGGCCTGAATAGCCGAAAGAGGACTGTTCTTATAATGGGCGGAAGCCAGGGCATGGGCCCTGTTGAAAAAATGCTGGATGCGTTAGAGCGCGTAGCTTTTGATTTTCAGGTCATAGCGGTCTGCGGTATTAATAAGCGGCTTCAAAAGACATTAACCAGAAGGGCGAAAAGATACAAGAAAAAGATGTTTGTCTTCGGCATGGCAGAGAATGTGTATGAATTAGCAGAGGCCTCAGATCTCATAATAACTAAACCGGGCGGGCTGACAACCTCTGAAGCGCTGGCAAAAAACCTGCCCATGATTATAATTCACCCCATACCGGGGCAGGAAACAAAGAATACGGATTTTCTTTTGCAGCAGGGGGTTGCGCTAAGGGCAGAAGACGGCGATGACGTGGCGGTCCTTGTGCAGGAATTGTTCTCAAACAGCTTGAAATTAGACGAGATGCGTAAAAAGGCGGATTTAATAAAAAAACCGAACTCAGCAATGGATACCGCGCAGCTTATTTTACAGGTGATTAAGTGATAGAACATAGTATAAGTCTAAACATGTCATTGCGAGGCGCGAAGCGCCGAAGCAATCTCAGAGATTGCTTCGCTCATTTCATTCGCTCGCAATGACCATAGAGGCGTAAAGCTTTTTAATATGTTTTTTTATATTTTATACAGAATGGGTTATTTTTTTGCAAACGCTTTGTCTTTGAAACTCGCCTACAGCCTGGCTAAAAGGATTTCCGACATTCAATATATATTTTCTAAAAAAGACAGGGATTCGGTCGCGCAAAACCTCAGCATTATAACGAAGAAGGATATTGATGAATGCCAAAAGCTCGCCCGGCAGGTATTCAGGAATTTCGGACTGTACCTGGTGGATTTTTTCAGAATGTCAAATCTGAGCGTTGAGGATATAAAAAAAAGAGTCAAGGTGGAGGGCATTGAAAATATAGACGGAGTTTTGAAGCAAAATAAAGGCGGGATTATCCTGACGTGCCATATCGGAAATTGGGAAATGGGAGGCGTTGTCATGGCCATGCTCGGATACGACATAAGCGCTCTCGTCCTGAACCATAAGCACAAAAATATAAATGATTTTTTCATAAAACAACGCGAAGAAAAAGGCCTGAAGGTAATACCGATAGACTATAGCATGAAGCGCTGTGTATCAGCCTTGCGGAAAAAAGGCCTGCTGGCGATTGCGGGCGACAGGGATTTCACAAATAATGGGGTGGTCATGGATTTTTTTGGCATGCCTGCGAGTATTCCGAAAGGCCCGGCCATGTTTGCCTTGAAAACAAATTCGCCTATTATCCCGGGGATGCTCGTGAGGCAGGGCACTTTTAATTATAAACTTATATTTGATACCCCGATAGAACTAAAGGAAATCCCGGGGATGGATAAGGATGAAATCATAAAAGAAGCTGATAAAAAAATTGTTTCTATCATGGAGAAAAACATACGCGCGTATCCTGATCAGTGGCTTATATTCAGAAAGTTTTGGGAGACGCCTGTTGACATGTTTGTATTATGAGCCCCGCCCCAAATCTTTAAAGAGTATCGCTAAAATGTATGTTAAAAAAGGTGAATTTATTATATGAGAAACGATAATAAGATTTGGAACGGGGTGAACGAGAATAATATTTTCATAGTAATCCCTACGTATAATGAAGCGAAGACCATAGGTCCTATCGTCGGCGCGCTGGACAAAAGAGGTTTTAGGGTTATTGTCGTAGACGACGGCTCCGGGGATAATACGATAGTGGAGGCCAATAAGTTTGGGGCAGAGATTATAGCGTACGCGAAGAATGCGGGCAAAGGCCGCTCTGTGCGCGAAGGCCTGGAATATGCCCTGGAAAATAACTGCGAAGCCGTCATTACAATGGATGGGGACGGCCAGCATAGCATTGATGATATCGATAAATTTATCGATGAGTATAAAAAATCAGGGGCTGATCTGATTTTGGGGAACAGGCTTCATAACCCCAGGAAGATGCCTTTTGTAAGGCGGTGCACTAATTTTATAATGTCTTTTATAATATCTCTTCTTATAATAGAAAAAATTGAAGATTCCCAGTGCGGTTATAGGCTTATATCCAGAAAAGGCATAGAGAAAATGAATCTGAATACCACAAAGTATGAGATAGAATCAGAGATGCTCGTGGAAGCCAAGCGCAGGGGCCTAAAGATGTCTTCTGTAAACATAGATTCCATATATGAAGGTGAAACCAGCCAGATAAACCCGTTTTTGGATACCTTCAGATTCATAAAATTTATTATCAATGAATATACGCGGAAATGATTTTGCTGAGCTGCGGCGCGAGATGGTTACCGGCCAGTTATTGGGCCGCGACATAAAAGATAAAAATATCCTGGATGTTTTTGAAAGAGTCCCCCGCCACAGATTTATAGACCCTAAATTTTATAAAGATGCTTACGGTGATTTCCCGTTGTCGATAGGAAACGGGCAAACCATATCCCAGCCTTATATGGTAG
>JAGVFL010000083.1 GCA_020057645.1 Candidatus Omnitrophota bacterium | reverse complement strand
TTTCCGCTAGTTCCTTCAGATCAGGCCATAATTTTTTTCCTTTCAGCATCACAACTATTAAATTATGCCTTTTGTCGTAATTAATATAGCCCGCAAAACACTGCCTGGCCCTTATAGTATATCCCGTCTTTCCCAGAATTAAATAAGAGGCATCTTTCCATAAGCTCTTATTGTGATTTCTTAATTTTATACGCCTCCCGCTATTTAATTCCGTTATCTCCGTTTCTTTGATACCCAGGATATCAAGAAGCCTTTTATCTTTCACGGCCTCGCGCGTTATCAACGCCATGTCGTAAGCGGTAGAATACTGGCCTTTGGCAGGCAGGCCGTTGGAGGTTCTAAAATTTGTATTGCGGCAGCCCAGTCTCCTCGCCATATCATTCATCATGCCTACGAAATCTTTTTCTGTGCCGGCCACGCTTTCCGCCAGCGCCACGCTCGCGTCATTCCCTGAATTCAATAAAAGCGCTTTAAGCATATCCCCGGTAGAATACGCCTCTCCTATTTTAATGTCTACCTTGCTTGGAGGCATGCGCGTAGCGCACTTTGAAACAGCCACTCTCTTATCAAGGCTGGAATTTTTTAAAACCACGAGGGCAGTCATTATCTTAGTGGTAGAGGCAGGCGCAAGTTTAATATTAGAATTTTTAGAATAGACGACCTTTTTATTCCGGGCATTCATAAGCACGGCGGAATGCGCGGTGATATGAATAACTTCTTTTGCGAAAAGATTTGCGCTTAAAAATATAATGGATATGAATACGAGGGTTCTTCGAAACATTTAACCTTGATGCATTTTGCGGGTTTCTTTGGCTACGTCATCGAGGGCCATCTTTGCGCGCTCGAGTTCAGCGGAAAGCCTGGCTGTTATAAGCAAATGCTTATAAGAAAGCAGGCTGAATCCCATGTTCAAAAACGCAAGTAAAAGTAGATATATGTTAATTTTGGTATTAAGCATGAAATACAGGAAGAAAAATACCCCGAGTATGATAAGAAGTCTGTTTACCCTGGTCACTACCCCTATAAAAATTTCTTCGCTGGTTAATTTTTCCATACCTTTGCAAATTATACCATTGTATTAATGAGCTGTGAATTTATTTGTTATAGGCATGCGCCTGTCTTTTCCGAATGCCATGGGCGTGATCTTTATGCCCGGCGGAGCCTGGCGCCTCTTATATTCGCTGCGGTCTATCATGTTTAATGTTTTTTTCACAACGTCTCTACGGCCTAATTCTTTCACTATATCTTCAAACCCTTTATTCTTCTCAACGTAAAGGTCTATGACCCTGTCTAAAAAATCATAAGGCGGCAAGGTGTCCCGGTCTTTCTGATTAGGCCTTAATTCAGCGGTAGGGGCCCTTTTAAAAATGCTCTTCGGAATAATATCTTTTCCTTCTCTTTTATTTCTATACTCCGCCAGTTCATAAACAAGTTTCTTGGGCGCGTCTTTTATCACGCTGAAGCCGCCTGCCATGTCTCCGTACAGAGTGCAATAACCCGCGCTGGTTTCGCTTTTATTGCCTGTATTAAGCACCAGGTATCCAAATTTATTTGAAAACGCCATAAGGATATTGCCCCGTATCCTGGCCTGAATATTTTCTTCCGCTATGCTGGGCTTTGAGCCTTTAAAATGCATGCTTAACGTATTCAGATAAGAACTAAATATGCCGTCTATTGATATTTTGTGGAATTTTATACCAAGGTTGCCTGCTATTATCTCCGCATCTTTCTGCGTTTCAGCTGAAGAATACCTGGACGGCATGCTGATCGCAAGGACATTTCCCCTGCCAAGCGCATCCGCTGCAATGCACGCCACCAATGCCGAATCTATGCCTCCGCTCAGGCCTAAAGCAACCTTATTAAAATTATTCTTGCGCACGTAATCCTTTAAACCCAGCGTGAGCGCGGAATATATCTCTTCATGCTCGGAGATTGGTTTGGTTTTTGAATGGGTTTTCTTCTGCCCTCTTGCCGACCCTAAATCAAATATCAATAAATCCTCATCAAATGCCTTTGCCTCCGCAATAACCAAGCCGTCTTTTCCGAATAAAGCGCTCCTGCCGTCAAACACCAGCTCATCCTGCCCGCCAACGAGATTACAATAAACTATAGGGATTCCGAATCTCTTTGCCTTGATCCCGATTATTCTTTCGCGTTCTTTAAACTTACCGATATGATAAGGCGAGGCGGAGATATTCACCAGAAATTGCGCCTTTGAAAAGACCTTCTCTTCTATCCCGCTTTGCCGCGCCCAGATATCCTCGCATATATTTAATCCAAAAGAAAAATCCCTTGTCTTCACCAGCGCATTTCTCAAGCCGGGCTTAAAATATCTCTTTTCGTCAAAAATGCCATAATTCGGCAGGTGCATCTTATGGTACACGCAAATTATTTTTTTATTGCATATAACTGCGGCGCTATTGTATATATCTCCCTTTTCCTCATCCACGAATCCTATTACCGCGACCGCGTCGCCTGCTTCCTGAGATATCTTTTTCAGACATTTGAGATTCTCTTTTATGAAACGCGGTTTTAAAAGCAGATCTTCGGGCGGATAACCTGTTATGCTGAGCTCCGGGAATACGATCAAATCAACGCCCTTGGCAGACGCCTCTTTTATGCAGAATAATATTTTATCTGAATTAGCTTTCAGATCGCCTACTATAGTATTTATCTGGCCTATTGCCGCTCTGATATTTTTCATAGCCATGTTTGCCCTTGTATCCTAAGCATAGATTATATATAATATTAGCATAATTTGGAGAAATACGCAAATATGACCGGCCGTTATTCATCTCAGCAGAAAAACACCCAGTATTACGAAACCTATCCCCAGGCCCTTAGCGATGGTAAAACTCTCCCCGAAAAACAAAAGGCCCAATAAAAAAGAAACCAATGGGTAAGTAGCTGCAATAGGCACCATCTTGGATACCTCTCCCTGCTTAAGGGCGTTATAGAAAAATATCTGCCCAAGGATGCTGGCGATAATCCCCCCGAGAAATAAAAAGAGTATTGTTTTCGGGTCAGCTTTCAGGGCTGATTTAAGCGCATTATTATTAAAAATCGCCAGGAGAATAGCCCCTATGATAATTCCGGATGAACGCACTATAACGCCTGATAACGGTTCTATATTCTTAAGCCCTGCCTTTTCCGCTATAGGCGCTACGCCCCATACAATCGCCGCCAGTATCGCAAAATAAAAAGGTTTCATATTTTTCCTCCTATTTTCATAAATTTTAACTATAAGATACCAGATATTGCCCATAAACACAATAAGTTTACAAACTGACATTGTCATTTTGTAAACTTATTTGAAATTAAGTGTGGTATAATGCGCCTATGTTCAAAGCCGGAAAAGTAGCGATAATCGGAAGGCCGAATGTAGGAAAGTCCACGCTCCTCAATGTACTCGTTAAGGAAAAGGTCTGCATCGTATCTGAAAAACCTGAGACCACGCGCGATAATATCCAAGGCATAATATCAGATAAGGATTTTCAGGTAGTATTCGTAGATACCCCGGGCATGCACAGGCCGAAAAATCTTCTCGGAAAACTGATGGTGCGCAAGGCCCAGGCTTCTGTCACGGAAACAGATTTGAACATTATCCTCATTGACGCCCACAGCGGCATAACAAAGGAAGACATTGAAATATTCGATCTGATATCGGACAAATTAAACTTTCTTATCATAAATAAAATGGATAAAATCGACAGACGCCAGGTCCTGCCTCTTATTGAAAAAGCCCAGAAATTCAATTTCAAAGAAATTATTCCGATATCAGCCTTAAAAAAAGACGGCACAGATATTGTGTTTAAAAAAATACTGGAATACCTGCCTGAGGGTTTTCCGCTTTTCCCGGAAGACCAGCTGACTGATAAAAATGAGCGGTTTATGGTGCAGGAAATCATCAGGGAAAAAACACTGGAAATAACTTATCAGGAAGTGCCTCATTCCATAGCGGTGACCGTCGAAGAGATGAAAGAAAAAAAAGACAGGGAGAATAAAGACATCGTCTACATAAGGGCTAATATATATTGCGAGAAGGACAGCCAAAAAGGCATTATTATCGGCAATGACGGTAAGATGCTGAAAAGAATAGGCGAGGTTTCAAGAAAAGATATTGAAAATTTCCTGCAGAAAAAAGTCTTTCTGGATTTATGGGTTAAGGTTTACAAAAACTGGAGAAAAGACCCGTTCGCCCTGAAAAATCTGGGTTATTAAAACTACAATCCCATGAATTGTATCGCCAATCCGCAAAGCAGTATCGTGCCGCCTGCCAAGGCATGGGTGTAGCGCTCAACTTTCCCGAAAGGAATAAGTTTAATCCCGAAAAATGAAACCATTACTATGCTGAACATGGTAATGATTGTAGTCGTGCCGAATATTATTGTCACCCACAATACCCCTAAAAGGTTATTTTTTGCTGCCGGGTACATAAGAATAGGTATCAGAGGCTCGCATGGCCCGAAAACAAATATTGTAAACAGTACCCATGGAGTTATGTTAGCCTTCCCATCTTCATCGTGAATATGAGCGTGCTCGTGTTCATGGGAATGCGCGTGCGCATGATCCGCGTCATCCATGTGGCTATGCGCGTGCTTGTGAGGCTTATTTTTTAACGCGCTATGGATGCCCCAGACAAAATAAGTAATCCCAAATATGATTAATAACCAACCTGCTATATTCCCCCTGAATGATTCAAGCGCCTTTAATTTCATTACTTCTATCCCGAAAAAAATTCCTACAAAACCAATAAGGACAGAGCTCATGATATGGCCTATGCCGCATAAAAACGTCAATATGGCAGTCTTCGCCATGGACCATTTTCTTGCCTTTGCCATCACTATAAACGGGATATAATGATCCGGCCCGAAAACAGTGTGCAGGAAGCCTAATGTGGCTGCTGTTATGTATAAAGGCATTAATCCATTTTCCATGCTTTCTCCTTTTCTATTAATTAAAATGTGTAAACAAAAGTAAAAATTAAAGAATCATTTGCGTCTGTATTTGTGCCAGTTACTATTCTTTGATACGTTAAAAGCGTTTGAACCCTATCATTTGACCATTCTATGCCAGGCGCAACCATGAGATACTTAATATCAGAGGCTGAGGTTTTTGCGCCGTTTTCTTTTTTATCTCCTTGTAAAAACCCATTTGCCTCAAGCATGAGATTAAGTCTTTCGGATAAGAAATATTCCAATCCAAAATCATAATTAAGGTAATTAGCGTAACGCGTCTTGACGCCATTTACGCGTACTTTCTGCGAGAAGCTGTATATGGCATCAGCATGGAACATAAACGGCTTTATTTTCTCTGTAAGAATAAAGCCAAACCCCTGATCCCACGAGCCTCCTCCTGATGTAGCGCCCATCAAATCCGTTCCCAGCTTATCAATATCAGCATGTTCATATTTCCCGGTAGGGGCTTTAGCCTGAAATAAAGCGGCTATGTGCGGAGCGCGATCTGTTTCCTCGGCCAAACAGTATCTCATAAAAAGATAGCTGTCTCCAAAGCCGCTAGAATGCGCTTTTCCACTAGCATTCTTCATATAATTTTCTTGATAAACTATCTGGCCATCTATTTCCAGCGCATCTGTAATGCCGTATTGCGCGAACAGTTGTTCCTGATACTGATATTTCCTGCTTCCATTGTCCAGAGGATTGTAATGGCCTTTTTCATTAAAAGTGCCTCTGGTGCGGTTATAAAATAAAAATGGCTGCGCTACAAACTTGCCTTTGCCGCACAATGGCGCTGTCCAGGTGCTGACAGGCCCTGCGGAAACAGGGTTCCAGTCATTTTCGGCATAACTAACAGAAACGCCTAAAAATACTAAGGATAAGGCAACTAAAATAAACAGTGCGCTTCGTAACATTTTTTCCATCCATTGTGTTATCTTTTTTATTTTCGTGCTATCACAGCATAAAAAAATAATACTAAAACTCTTTGCCCAGCGTAGTTATGCTCAATGCGCCGTGCTTCACGCCTTTAACCGCCCGCAACTTGTCCGAAAGCTCCCTGATCTTATTTGATTTTCCTTTTACGATAACTACTTCCAGACAATTATGGTGGTCCAGATGAGCGTGCTGGCTCGCGACTATCATATCATGATATTCATGCTGTATATCCACGATTACGTCCATTAACTCTCTTTTATGATGATCGTATACGATGGATATAGCGCCCGCTACTTCTTCGCCTTTATCCCACTCTTCTTTGACAAAGCTGTCGCGTATGAGGTCTCTTATAGCCTCTGAACGGTTGGAATATTTCTTGCGGGCGATGAGCCTGTCGAAATCCTCTAATAATCTTTTTTCAAGCGATATACCAAATCTTACTAATCCTGACATGTAATTTATTTCCTCGATGTTACGTTTTTAATAATTATAACACCAAATCTCCTCCTGTCAAGCACAAAGGTTACACTTCTGACAATGTCAGAAGTGTAACATTGCTAGGATAATTGGATATCTATTCTTTTCACTTTTCTGTCTCTTATGTCCAGGGAATAAGGCGGGCCTATGGTATCTTTTTGGATGTCGGCTTTTCTCCCGTCATTATATTCCAATACAATGGAACTTACCTTCGCGGAATTTTTTCCAACCGTGCCTTTCATTTTTGGATTGTGATAGACTACGAGGGTTTTACCTAAAAATTTAAACACGTACGTGTTTTTCGGAAAACCTTTCTTGGCTTTTTTTGTAAAAAGCCAAGACGGAAGTATCGGGTTGAATCTCAGGTTAACCTCGCCTTTTTCATTTACAGAAAAAGGTTCTTTGCCTGCGCTCATCAGTAGCCATATGCTCAACATCTCTGCCGTTGAGCCGCTTAGGCGCGCCACGAAACCCCTGCCATGCATCCTCTTATCAGGGAAAGCGCTGGAAACTATAAAAGATGAATTTTCAAAAATGCTCCTCCCATACCTCTCCGGCTTCTGGAATGGTATCAGGACATTTTTAAAATCCTCGAAAAATTCTTCATAAAGGCCTTTTTTCAATATCTCAAGGAGATATTTATATTCCATGTGAAGCCATACGGATTCATTCTCCAACCAGCCAGGGGTAAATATGCTGGAGCGGCCCACTTCCTTGGATACGCCTTCCAGGGATTCGTTGATCTTATACATCTTCAGCTTTGCGTCGTATATTTTTGTTTTCTTAAGGGACGCGCACATGGCTTTTGCTTTTTTCGCGTCTTCTTCCACCTTTAGGGCGCGCACAGGCCCTTCCAGGAATAAAGGCAATTTCACGCTTTTAAATGCGGTCGGTTTTACCAGAGGAAGATTTCTTAACGGGTCCATCCTGTTTAGATGTTCGTATTTTATAACCTCGTTTATGAAATATGTGGTATAAGTTTTTTTGGCCGGGTCATACGCCTTTTTAATCGCGCTGTCTATCTTTATAAGAAAACTATCCATTGTTTCTCTTAAATCTTTGGCGCTCAAATTCCTCTCTATGCCGGTAAACCCAAATTTGACTTTCTGCCTGTATTCTTCTTTGAAAGAATTGGCTTTGTCCCAATAATAAAAATCATTTCCCTTTTCCTTTATAAGGTTAACCAGATTTTTCAGAAAATCGTGCATCTCTTCCGGAAGATTAATAATATAATTGTTTCCTATACCCATCTTATCGAGAGAATTAAGTATAAATACAACCTGACGCTTTAATTCAAAGACCTCCGGAGCGCTGGAACCGCATAGCCCGGGCAAACCATTCATTGAATCGCACCAGCCTGGTTTATCCGCCTCCATCTCTATGCCTATGCCTGAAGCGTCAAAAGAAGAAACCTTGTTTACCGCCACGCACAACATCTTGACAATAAGCGTGGTCTTATAGATTTCTCCCTCTCCATTTTTTATCCTGACCACGTGAGGCTCCGCATCTCTCTTCTTTATAATGTTCTCTTTCTTGCCGTCTCTCTCCAGGGAATGATACTGCCTTATTTTATCCTCCTTGACCAATAAATATCTTTCAGACCTCGGCCTGACGCAAAATGAATTGTCGTAAAAAGTGAATTCTTTCTTATCCAGCAGTATTTCCTTTAATCTATCAGGATATACCCTTAAAAAACTCTCAACTATGTCCAGGCTATACGTCCAATGATCTATCCAGAAACCTTCTCCGTGTTCGGCCTCATACATAGTTATGCAATTCTTGGAAAGCGCGTGTAAGATATCATACCATCCTGATTTAAACTTTATGCCGAGCTTTTCCATGTCCATGAAAAGTTTGCCCGGTGTAAAATCTGCGGATACCAGCGTCTTTATCTTATCTATATCCCGATCTTCTATTTTGCCTTTGAGGGCATTTTTTAAATATTGCGCATCTTTTAACCTGAACCTCACGCCTTTCAAGACCAGCGGATTATAACCGTCCGCCTGCTGCATGTTATAAAAATACAGCACGTTAAAATCCTTTATTTCAGGATTAAAAAATACATCGTTCCTGCGGTTTTGGTTTGTATCCCTGAAATTTCCGTCGCCCTGCGAAAAATAAGAAGGCTCCAGCAGGAATTTATTGTAATCCCTTTCCATGTCCCCGTGCTTGCGCGAATAGACATAAAACGCGTGCGTGTAATGATTAGAGCAGGTTATCGGGAAACCGCCCCTCAGGACGTTGTCCATGAACGTCTGGCCGCAATACCTGTCGTATTTTTCATCCGCGCTGGCCGTGAATACATTATCCTCTAATTCATTTATCAGGTTTTTGTTTTCTTCCCTTTTATTAATGAAAAATTTCTCATTCCTTAACTTGCGCATGGACAAATTTAATTTTTCCTTTGAATCCATATGACCTGCCACGGAATATAGTTTGAATTCCCTGCCGGGTTTTAATTCAAACGACGCGCACGCCATGGCGCACGGAAGTTTGTTCCGATCCATCTGCTTTTTAGCAAGTTCGCATTCTCTCGTAGTTACGAAGTTTACGGGATACGAAAAATCGTTTATCCGGCCGAATATTGCTTCAGGGTCTACAATAATCGGAAGCGCCTCGCTTTTGCCTTTATCGCAGGCTGAGGCCGCGTAAAAATTGCCTTCTTTTATAAAAACCACTTCTGAAGCGTCTTTGGGGTCAACCTTAAGCTTGTAGAAAGGCGCCTTTTTATCCAGGTTTTCAACCAGCATCCACGCCTCTATGGTGCGCCTCATTTTCTGCAGGAAAAAGTTGGATACGCCATATGGTATAATGAGCGGCGTCCCATCCAGCATGCCTAAAGATATATTTTTCCCGGATATATTTTTTACCTCCACAATCCTAGCTAACCCTGCGAAAGGTTCGTTGGGTATGGTAAAATATTCTATTTCTATCTGAAGCCCGAGTTCCGGATTTATTTCCTGTATCCTCAACTCGTGAGAGCTGATGAACATCTTTTGCACCGCTGAATGGAATTCACGGGATGAATGCGCTTGGAAAGGTTCATAAAATACTGCTTTCTTTTTATTTTTTATTTTGATAAAAGTGCGGAAACCCTGAAGCGTCACCAGCTGATAAGCCCTGTTGGCGGAAAGGAATTCCATTATAGGGCTATCCTTGCCGCCTACGCCGAAACTGCAGATACCCTGGCCCCTATTTGCGTAAAACGCCCACATGGGTATGCCGAATAAGCCTGCTATACCGGGCAGAAAATTAGAAAACGCGCCTGCTTCGTTATAGTTTTCTATGACAAATTCATTGTCTGAATTCAGGTAATACTTTACCTTGTCCATGGTTGATAATTCTATCAGATAGGCTTAAAACTGGCAAGTAAATTAGCAAGGCCTTTTTGCTTTTTAAAATTCTTGGTTTTCCATGATTCTACTATTTCTTTTTTATGCTTCTTCCACAGCGCGTATAAATTCTCAAAACCATACACCGGGCCTTGCCGGTTAACCCAGAGAGGATTCCCGAGATATTGATAAATTCCGTCAGGAAACGCGCTGTTTCCCACGGCCTTATACGTCCAGTATGTCCAGTGGAACCCAAATTCCTTAAAGCATTTCAGCGTATCTTTAACCCAAGCCAATTCGCCGCAGCATCCTGCGGCGCATCTCGAATTTACCCCGAATTCTCCTGCAAAAATAGGCGCATTCCATTTTTTTGAATAATTATAATATCCTTTGAGCCGCTTCCTTATAGTATCTGCATCCCAGTATTCTCCCATTATATCGCCGGGATATTTGAGCCCATAATGAAAATTAAAAGTAAACTCCAATGGATGATAATAATGAACGCTGTAAGACAGGTTATCCGCGAAAGGCCTGCCTATATCTTTCAGAACCTGAGACCAGATGTTGCCTTCTAAAAATATTATATGATTTTTATCAATAGCTCTTATGCGCTTGACGAGTTTTACGTAAAGACCCCGGAGTTTTTTACCGGCGTCGGACGTTTTGATTACGGGTTCATTTAAGGCATCGTAACCCGCCACTATTTGCTTGTCCTTGAAAGTATATGCCAGCAATTCCCATAGCTTAAAAAACTTTTCCTGATGCCTTTTATTTTTCCACAGCCCTGCCTTGCCATAGCTATCACTGTGCCAATCTTCATTCTGGGAACCGGGCGCGGCGTGCATGTCCAGTATGCAGTAAATCCTGTATTTTTCGCAAAGCCTGACTGCTTTTTTAAGTATTTTTAAACCGTCTTCTTTTTCTATTAACCTGTAATTGAAAGGGATCCTGATGCAGTTGAAACCAAGAGATGATATATTTTTAAAATCAGCTTCTGTTATAAAATTATTTCTGTAGAGCTTAGTGAAGTTATCCAGTTCCTTCCGGCCGCAGCGTTTTTTGAACTCAGCTTTGAAAATCTTTTCCGCTATATTCCTCCCGTGAAGAATATACCCCTCCATCATGAGCCATCCGCCGAGGTTCACGCCATGGAGAAAAACCTTCCTGCCCTTGGAATCAACAATGGTGCTATTCTTCGTCTTTAGCATAAATTATGGGCAGTTTAGGCTCGTGCCCGGGAGCAGAGACTGCAACCCTCTTTGCAATGGGCCACGGGTCTTAACATGTAATGAATAGTGACTTTCATGACGCCCTCCTTTTTATTTGAATATAAACCCCGTCTCCCTGGACCAGAACAAAAGATCCAGTTCATCCATGGGGATGTTTATCTTTTTACAAAACTCCCTTAGTTTATTTTCTATATTAAGATATTCTCTTTTAGTCAACGATTTTGGGATCTTTTTTATCACGCCGTGATTTTTCAGGTTCTTGAGTATATGCACGTCCAGTATCGCGATGTCTTTCCCAAAACCTATATTTCTTAAAAAATGGCTGGCCTCTTTATATCCTATGCCCTTTACGTTTCCGACAAGCCATTCTCTGGTTTTAAATACGTCCTTTTGGTCTATACAATCCTTTATGGAGAAACATCCGTTCTTTTTGAATAATTCCCTGGCATTAACGATAAACTCTGCCTTTTTATTCAGAAATCTCGCTGCTTTAATATACGGGCTTATGGCCTTCGGCCGGCCGTTAAAGAGCAGGCCGTTAGCCTTTAATTCCTTTATTGCCTTGTCGCATTCGACTGCCTCTGCCTGAGGCGTCAATATGCAGAAACAGAGCTCTGAAAAAACATGCTTATCGTCCTTTTTATAACTATCCTCAAAATCCTTAAGCCTGTTTTTAATCTCTTCTTTCTTTTTACTGTAATCTCTCAAAAGCTCCTTCATAACCATTCCTAAGGTTACACTCTGACATTGTCAGAGTGTAACCTTGTTAATTTGTTAATTAATGCCAAGGGCTTTGGATATGGCGTCTTTATCAAAACCCACTATTATCTGACCGTCTATATCCAGGACAGGCACGCCCATCTGGCCTGACTTATTCATCATCTCCTGGCTCGCCTGGCGGTTTATGCCCACGTCTATATTTTCGAACTGGATATTGTTTTTCTTTAAAAACTCCTTTGTCATGACACAATAATGGCAAGTAGACGTGGAATACACTTTAACATTAGGCATAGCACCTCTTCCTGAGCAATGAAAGTTTCCTAAGGTGCATCTGTTCTTCTTTCATCAACCCATCGATTATGTTCCGTTCTGATTCAGGCACGAAATTCTTCATCTCGTAATAAAATAATATAGAGTCTCTTTCGAAACTCAACCCTAGCTCCACGGCCCGTTTTCCGTCTTTTACTGTCTTTGCTATTTCTTTGCCTTTTTTCTTTTTTGTAAAAACATGCTCCTCTGACAATGCCTTTATATAACTGAAATATTCATCTGTATATGCTTTAACCGGTTCGTATTTTTTAACTGCTGAAAGCATGCCTTCAAATACCTTTATATGTTTTTCCTCCTGGCTTGCCAGGTATTTAAAAATATCTTTGACATTCTTATCTTTTAATACCAACGCCGCGGAGTTATAGAAATCCCTGCCGTTTTTCTCTATCTCAACCGCCATCTCTACTATTTCGCTTCCGGAAAATATATTCCCCATGTTTTCCCGTCTCCTACGCTTTTAAGAAGCTATCCTCGCGCCTAACTCAAATGCCTTTTTTAAACAGCCAGGGTGATTTAAAATGCCTGCCTTATCATTCACGCCGGAACAAAAAAGCTCTCCCTGATAATCCGCATTTATGGTCGCGAATAAATTCCTGGCAATGGATTTCGCGTTTTCAAAAAAATCATTCCTCTTTGATCCTTCAACAGAAATAAATACAGCCTTTTTCTTTTTATAGCCCGTATTTTTATTAAGCACGTACTTCAAATGCCAGACGCACTGAAATCTATCAACCATCATTTTTGTCTGAGCGCTTAAACTGCCGAAGAAAACAGGCGAAGCTAAAACCAGGATATCCGCATCTTTGATCTTCTTATACAGTTCATGCATGTCGTCATGGATCACGCACTCGCCGTCATCCCCTATGCCTTCGCATTCCTGGCATGGAGAAAATTTTAATTTATTGAGGATAACCTTTTCTGTTTCAGCGCCTTTGGTTCCAGCGCCTTCCAGGACCTTATCCAAAAGGATATCCGTGTTGCCGCCTATTCTAGGGCTACCGTTTATTCCTAAGACTTTCATATTAACCACCTCCACCGCGTAGGTGGGGTTTAAACCCCACCTA
>JAGVFL010000041.1 GCA_020057645.1 Candidatus Omnitrophota bacterium | reverse complement strand
TTTACCTTCCTTTTTCCACTTTACAGCTTCTTCTGCCGTAAATACCGCCCGGCCGGCCGCGCCTCCCGGGCCTGCGGGTAAACCTTTCGCGATAGGCTTGCTCAATTTTTCTGTCTTAGGGTCTATTATAGGATGCAGTAATTCATCCAATTGATCAGGGGTAACTCTCATGACAGCTGTTTTCACATCTATGAGTTTTTCTTTTACCATGTCCACTGCCATTCTGACGGCAGCAGGGCCGTTTCTCTTTCCTGAACGGCACTGAAGCATGAACAACTTGCCTTTTTCAATGGTAAATTCAATGTCCTGCATGTCCTTGTAATGTTTTTCCAGCCTTTTTCTTATGCCGCAGATATCCCTATAAATCGCGGGCATGAATTTCTCAAGCCTTACGAGTTCTTTGTTGTGCTCGCTTGTGGAGTACTCATTTATCGGGGCAGGCGTCCTGATACCCGCTACAACGTCTTCGCCCTGCGCGTTTACAAGATACTCGCCGTAAAAACCGTTTTCTCCGTTACCCGGATTCCTGGTAAACGCAACGCCCGTGGCGGAATCATTGCCCATGTTTCCGAAAACCATTGTCTGCACGTTTACCGCAGTGCCCCATTCATCGGGAATGTTTTCAATCCTTCTGTAAGAAATAGCGCGCTTACCGTTCCAAGACGCGAATACAGCGCTTATGCCGCCCCATAATTGTTCGTAAGGATCATCCGGAAAATCTTTTTTAAGGACCTCTTTTATTTTATTTTTAAACTCCGCGCAAAGTTTTTTCAAATCTTCGCCGTTCAGGTCAGTGTCATTCTTCACGCCTTTTTTATGTTTCACGCCGTCCATTATTCTTTCGAGCTGCTTGCGTATCCCCATGTCGCCTTCAGGCTCAACGCCCGCTGCCTTTTCCATGACAACGTCGGAATACATCATTAAAAGGCGCCTGTACGCGTCATAAACAAACCTCTCGTTTCCGGTTTGCCTTATAATGCCCGGGATTGTTTTCTCGGTAAGGCCTACGTTCAAAACCGTCTCCATCATGCCAGGCATGGATTTACGGGCGCCCGAACGCACAGAAACAAGAAGTGGGTTATCAACGTCGCCGAAGCCCTTCTCCATTAATTTTTCAACCTTTGCCAGATTTTTTTCAACGTCTTCTTTTAAACCCTTTGGATATTTTCCTTTATTCTGATAATAATAGGCGCATATTTCAGTCGTAATCGTAAATCCGGAAGGGACAGGCAGCTTTAGATCCTTATGACCTGCCATTGCCGCAAGGTTAGCACCCTTGCCTCCTAAAAGATTTTTCATGCTTTCGTTTCCGTCTGCTTTCCCGCCGCCAAAGAAGTAAACCATTTTACCCATTTTTACCGCGACCTTCCTTTCTATTGTTTATTAAACTACAATCTGCGGCAACATTGCCAGATCCGCTACATCATTTGTGTAGAGTTTATTAATGGCCTGCATCATCGCAAGCCTGTTTTCGCGAAGAGAGCTGTCTTCCGCGTTCACAAGCACGTTGTCAAAAAACTTATGCAGGGCTTCGAAAAACGCGTCTCCGTAAACCCTGGTAGCTTCTTCGTACTTCTCTTCCTTTATTAAATTTTCTATTGCCCGGCTGTTGGCTGAGTACGCCTCCCACACATTTTTTTCCAAATCCTCCTTTAAAAGGGCCTCATTTACAGCGCCTATCTTTTCGCCTTTGGCGCCTTTTAAAATATTAGACGTTCTCTCGCAGACCTTGGCTGTCTTTAAAAAATATTTCTCGGAGCTTATCTTGGAGAGCGCCTCTACTCTTTTAAACACGCCCACGATATCATTGCAGCCTGATTTAAGGACTGCCTGTTTTAATTCGCGGGGCATGGTATCCGGCGTCAGAAATTCAAGTCTTTCCTTTATGTAATTAATTACCCTACCTCTCAATTCTTCAGGTTTGTAGGGGAGGGTTTTAAACCCTCCCCTACGATTATATAATTCTATTGTCTTATCAATCAGGCTTGTCAAATCTATCCTGAAGCCTTTATGTTTTATGATCTGAATCAGGCCATGGGAATTTCTTCTTATACCGAACGGATCAGAGCTTCCTTTCGGCTCTATCCCGCTCCCAAGAAGTCCGACTATGTTATCAACCCTGTCGCTTATCGCAAGTATCGCGCCTTCCATTGTCTCGGGAAGATTGTCGTCCAGGCCTTTTGGAAGATAATGCTCTTTTATGGCTATGGCTACGGATTCCTTTTCTTTGCTTCTAAGGCTATACTCCATACCCATAGCGCCCTGGAGGCTCGGGAATTCTCCTACCATCTGCGTGACAAGGTCTGTTTTACATAGATACGCCGCCCTTTTAATATCCTCTTTCTTGGCAGTGTTTATATTTAATCTTTCCGAGATAAACGATGAAAGTTCTTCAAGCCTTTGATTTTTTTCGAACATATTACCTAAATCCTTTTGAAAAATTAAGTCTTTTAATTTAGGGGTCAGGTCCGAAAACGGCTTTTTAGTGTCTTCGTTATAAAAAAACAGGCTATCCTTGAGCCTGGCTTCCAAAATATTGGCGTAAACCTTTTTCATCTTTCCTATGTCCCGGCCCTTTCCGTCGATTATGGCGATAAATTTATTAACGAGCCTGCCGTTTTTGGAAAGAGGGAATATCCTCTGGTGCTTGGACATGCTGGCAGCCAGGACGTCTTTCGGGACCGTAAGAAATCTCTTGTCAAAATCCCCTACCACGAGTACCGGGGATTTTACCATGAAATTCGTTTCCTCGAGGAGGTTTTTGTCAACGCATTCATCCAGCCCAAGCTTTTTTTGAGCCAGTTTAATCATCTTTTCTATCTCTAATTTTCTTTTATCCTGATCCAGGATATACGATTTTTCCAGTTTTTTAAGATACGCGCTTATTGATGCGCCTTTAATAAGTTTGGCCTCTACGTTGCCGATTTTAATATTTATATTTTCCCTGCCCAGCAAGGCCAGTATAGATTCTATGGGCCTTGCGAATCTCGCGCCTGAATCGTCCCACCTCATCGTCTTTGGAAAACTTATAGATTTTATACTATCAGGCGCTATATCCCGCAGGACCTCTTTCGTGGGCCTTGATTTTATTTTCTTGACTATAAATACATACTCGCCTTTTGGCGTTTGTTTTATTTTTAAATCTTTTACATCCACCCCCTGATTTTTCGCGAAACCCATACCCTGAGGCGTAGGTTTATTATTTTCATCAAACGCTATTTTTCTGGGAGGGCCGCTTATCTCCCGGGAAAGTTCTTCCTGTCTCAATGACATATCCTTGATATAACAGATAAGAACCGAGGCTGTCCCGAAGACAGCGACGTTTCCGTGCGATATGCGCTCTGCTTTAAGTTTTTCGATAAATGCGCTTTTCAGTCTATCCAAGGCAGGCCTCACATAACTCGTCGGCAGCTCTTCAACATTAATGTCCAGCAAAAAATCTTTCATAATTACCTTTGTAAGTTGACACTGTGACATTGTCACAGTGTAAACTTAGGGCTTATTGTTCAGGTAGAGGTCGGCGCAGCGCTTGGCGAGAGAGCGGACCCTCGCTATATAACGGGGCCTCTCGTTCTGGCTTATTGCGCCCCTTGCGTCAAGCACATTAAACGCGTGCGACGTCTTCAAAACAAAACTATAAGCTGGATACGCGAGTCCTTTATCCGCCAATCTATTTGCTTCTTTTTCAAAACATTCAAACATCTTTGAATACATCTCTATATCGGCTTCTTCGAAATTATATTTTGAATATTCTATTTCGTGCCGCCTGTGGATATCGCCGTAGGCCACGCCGTTATGCCATTCCAGGTCGAATAAATTGAATTTTTCCTGAATGAACATGCATATGCGCTCAAGGCCGTAAGTTATTTCGCATGGCACAATATCTAATTCCATGCCTGCCACCTGCTGGAAATACGTGAACTGCGTGATCTCCATGCTGTCCAGCCATACCTCCCAGCCAAGGCCTGACGCGCCCAGAGTAGGAGATTCCCAATCGTCTTCCACAAATCTTGCTTCATGAGCTTTTAAATCCACTCCCAGGAATTTAAGGCTGTCGAGATAGATTTTTCTTATATCAGGGACAGTTGGTTTTATGACAACCTGATACTGGTAATAATGCTGAAGTCTGAGCGGATTATCCGCATATCTGCCGTCGCAAGGCCGCCTTGAAGGCTGTACATAGGCGCAGCGCCACGGGTCTTTTCCCAGCGATTTAAAAAATGTGGCCGGATGAAACGTGCCTGCGCCAACCTCTGTATCCAACGGCTCGATAATAAGACACCCTCTGTCCGACCAAAACTTATTCAATCTCTCTATTACTTCCTGAAATGATAATTTTTTCATGCCTCTCCCTCCGTAATGTTACACTTTGACATTGTCAAAGTGTAACATTAGGGGCAAGGTTAAGATTAGGGTTTGAATATTTTTAGAGTTTTTAACGGCCTGTCTAAATTTTCCTCTATTATCTTGCCTGTGATTGCCTTTATCTCGGCATTCGCGTCTTTTGTCAATTTCATATTGGAAGCGGTTTTCCACGATTCTTTTTCCAGATGCATAACGCTCGACATGGCTCCTTTGGTCAATTTGAAATATTCAGCGCCGGGCCAGAAACCAAGGGCCGTTAATAATTTTATTTCAAAAAGCCTGGTTATGCTTTCCGCTTCTTTGCCGTTATCCAAAAATTTAAAACTATTCAGGAGGCATTCAAATACCTCTTCTGATTTTCCTCCGGGTTCGGTAAATACGTCTACCAGCTCCAGCATGTAATAGGCTGAAGCTGCCCTGCTCCATTCCTTGAGTATATTAAGGAATACCTCCTGCGTCTCGCACTGCGATATTATGGAAATGCCGCCTTTTTTCTTTTCGTAAAAAACTATCTGGTCCAGGCTGAAAAATATGGGGTTCGCGTCGCCTCTTGGCCTATATCCCCTGGCGCCTTTTATAATACCGTCTACTTTTCCGAAATCTTTCGTAAAAAAAGTAAGGATAAAACTAGTTTCCCTGAAGTCCTTCTTTTTTAAAAGTATCGCTTCTGTTTTCTGTATTGCCATAATCGGCTTTTGGCGTAACTGCTCCGCCTGAAATAATCATTTTCATTCCTTCTGTCACAGACATATCCAATATAATAATGTCCTCCCGCGGCACAAGCACCAGCATGCCGGAAGTGGGATTCGGCGTGGTG
>JAGVFL010000044.1 GCA_020057645.1 Candidatus Omnitrophota bacterium | reverse complement strand
TAGACAGGGAGCCGAATAAAAGGATGATAGATGCCGTTAGGATATGCATGGATCTGGCTTTGAAAGAATTTCAGAAAGAACAGGAGCTAAACAAGCTATACGAAACAATCAGACCCAGGGCAATAGCCCTCTCTACCATACACACTATCCATAGACTATTAAGCTCAACTCTTAACATGGATGAACTGATAGAGCGCATTGCAAGATTGACGCTGCAGGTCATGAGGTCAAGGCACTGTTCCATAATGCTCCTGGACGAATCAAAAAAATACCTTATCCCAAAAGCCGTAATTGACCTGGATAAAGAGATCCTAAAAACAGATCCGCAGTATAAAAAAATAAAGCTCGGCGTAAAACAGGAAGGAAAAGTCGCTAAAACCGGGGAGACCATTCTTTTGCGTAATTCAGTCTGCGTGCCTCTTGTGGAAGAGGATATAATCGGGGTTATAAGCGCGCGGGACAAAACAAACGACGCGCCTTTCGATAGATTTGAACTTGAAATTCTGATTACGCTCGCAGAGCAGGCAGTTATTGCCATAAAGAACGCGCAGATGTATGAAGAACAAGAAAAAATGGCTTATGGGAGCATAAAAACCATGGCAGCGCTTCTTGACGCAAAATCTCCGAATACATTTACTCATTCCGACCAGTTTGTAAAAATGGTCCTCGCCATAGCGGAGGAAATGAAGCTGCCCAGAGAAGAAATAGCAAACCTGCATTATGCCGCATTATTGCCGGATACTGGTAAATTCAGTATACCTGACGAGATATTAAGAAAACCCGGCAGCCTTTCAAGCAGTGAATATGGCATTATAAAAAAGCAGCATTTGGAGAGCCTAAAAATAATAGAGCATCTGGAATTTTTAAGGCCCGCGATGCCTATAATAAGGCATCATCATGAGAAGTATGACGGCACTGGTTATCCTGACGGGCTAAAAAGCAGCAAGATCCCCGTAGGCGCCAGGGTAATGGCTGTAGCAAATGCTTTCGAGGCAATGGTATCCGCCAGCCCTTACAAAGGGAAAAAGATAAGCGTATCTCAGGCAATAAAAGAAATAGAGAATAATAAAGGCAGTCAGTTTGATCCTGAGGTGGTGCACGCCTTTATAGGAGTCGTTAAAAAGCCGGAGTTTAAAAACATGCCAGGGGCTTCTGCATGAAAAATATAAAAAGTTTGTTTAAGAACGAGGTTTCTAAAAAGGTGCTGCTTTTCTTTAATGAAAATCAGAATTGCATTGATACCGTCAAAGGGATATCGCTGTGGATAGGCGGAGATATTGATATTATACAGAAGGCGTTAAATCAGCTGGTAAAAGAAGGCGTGATTACGAGCCACAGGACAGCATCTACCACTGCTTATGCGTACACGAACAATAAAGAAATTGTAAAAAAGATAGAAAAATATATAAAAAAATTTAAAGGTTTGTGATATAATCGGTAACCATATGAATATAAAAACGCAGGAAAAAACGCAGAGCGATCTTTTTGAACAGGCTCAGACCGTGGATAAAAAAATGAGAAGGAAAACCAGGTTTCTGCTGCCGGACGTAAAGAACAGCACGACTATTTCTTACGAAGCCGTAATCTTTTACATAATAGGTTTTGTAATGGCGTGCATAATAGCTTTTTCTCTGGGGGTTGAAAAGGGGAGGTATGACGAAAAGAAAAGGCGAGTATTGATTCCGCAGCAAATAACGCGCGATATTCAGCCTTCGCCTAAACCGGAACTAAAAAAAGGAGCGTCAAATGTCGCTGCATCCAAGCCTAAAAACGTCAAAAGCAGGTAAGAAACACAGAACTGTTTTAAAAAGGTATGAGAGATTAACCGCCTTAAAAGAAAAAGGCATCTTAAAAGAAGATGATTCTGTTTTTGGCATGCCCAAGCTAAAGATAATAAAAATCAAGGTCAAGAAAGAAGTCAAGGAAGAAAAACCTAAGGAAGGGGAGGCAGCTGTAACAGCAGCAGCGCCTGTTCCTGCAGCAGCAGCGCCCAAGGCAGCGCCTAAGGCCGGTAAAGAAGAGAAGAGAAAGTAAGTGAGGACATAAGTTACGGAGGGCGGAGTCCGACGTAACTTATAAGTCCGAACTTACCCTTGACACGTAAGAGGCGCATTTTACATGTTATCGCTACGTGTCAAGGGTTAATTCGCACGGCAAATAATTGCGGCAGACTTATTAAGGAGGTTACATGAAATATTTTAAGAGCTTTGTAGTTATTTTTATTCTTTCGTTAGCTGCTTTAACAGCTTATGCGCAGGAGGAAGCTAAAGAAAAATTCCCAAAGATAGGATATATAAAAAATGACGGGGCAGTAGTAAGGGCGGGGGATAACGTAAATTTTGAAAACCTATGCGCCTTATCAAAATCTGACTCTGTGAAGGTTATAGGCAGGCGCTATAGCTGGCTTAAGATTTTATTGCCCAAGGGAGCGTTTTTGTATATCAATAAAGACTACGTTGATCTGACCTCTGATGAAAAAGGCATAGGCGTAATAAATGCCGCCAATGTAAACCTGAGAGCAGGCGCAGGCACAAGATATTCTATAATCTGCCAGATATCTAAACCTGAACAAGTTTCGATAATATCAGAGGATAACGGCTGGTATAAAATAGAGCCGCCTTACGGCACAACAGGCTGGATGCACTCTGACCAAATAACGCTTACGGAAGAAAGCGAGATAGCTGTTTCTGAGCAAAGGCCTGAGCAAAAAAAAGTAGAGTCGAAACCGAAAAAAACAACAGGCTCTATCGTAAGGCTTGACGCAGAGTGCCCTGCGCCTAAAGGCAATCTGTCCATAACTACTTCGGCAAAAAATAGGTGAGGTCATAAGACCGAACCTACCCAGCACCAATTTGCTCTGACAGTTTTGCTAAAAACTTTAAATTAAAACGTGACTACAAAAGCAAATTGGTGCTGGGTTTAATTCGCACAGTCATTTATGTTCACTCGCTTCGCTCGTTCCATAAATGACGTGCTCATTAAAGATGAATTTATTACTAAGTCTTTGCATATTTTTCTTTGCGGTCATCATACATGAATACGCTCATGGATGGGTCGCGTGGAAATTAGGGGATTCGACTGCGAGATTTATGGGAAGACTCACGCTTAATCCCCTTGCCCACATAGATCCCGTAGGCACTATATTTCTGCCGCTCGTTCTTATCATAACGCATTCTCCCGTGCTTTTCGGATGGGCAAAGCCCGTGCCCGTAGACTTCTTTAATTTAAATAATCCAAAAAGAGATATGATATGGGTAGGCCTTGCGGGCCCTGCGGCAAATATAATATTCGCGATAGCGTTATCCCTGTTATTAAAGATCCCTTTATTAACGGATAGTCACCTCGCGGTATCCGTAATAACGACCGCTATCATGGCGAATCTGGTGCTGGCCGTGTTTAATTTATTGCCTATTCCGCCGCTGGACGGCTCAAGAATCGCGATGGGCCTTTTGCCTTACAATTTAGGCGCGGAATACGCAAAGATGGAGCCGTACGGTTTTATAATAATATTCGCATTGCTCTGGATGGGTTTTATAAATACTATAATTTGGCCTATAGTTATTTT
>JAGVFL010000111.1 GCA_020057645.1 Candidatus Omnitrophota bacterium | reverse complement strand
TGAATATCCAAAAATACATAATAGCTAAGAAAAAAATAATAGATAAATCCCTGGATAAATACCTTCCTCCTAGCTCTCTTAAACCCCAGGTCATCCACAAGGCAATGAGATATTCTGTATTTCCAGGAGGTAAAAGAATAAGGCCTATAGTCACTATCGCGGGATTCCAGGCGTGCGGAGGGAAAGGTAATGCCGTGATACCTGTTGCGTGCGGCATAGAACTGGTGCATTCCTATACCCTTGTTCACGATGATATGCCGTGCATGGATGACGACGATTTCAGGCGCGGCAAAAAAACGTGCCACAAAAAATTCGGGGAAGACGTAGCGCTTCTAGTAGGAGACGCGCTTCTGACGCTCGCATTTCAGGTGATCGCAGAGTCAGGGAATATTGATGTCATGAAAGAGATATCAAAAGTAATCGGGACCCGCGGCATAATAGGCGGGCAGGTCGCGGATATATTGGGCAAAGATAAAGATATTGAATATATCAATTTGAAGAAGACAGCTGTGCTATTTGAAGTAGCGGTAAAGTCAGGCGGAATAATTAAAGGCGCAAGCAAGCGGGAGACAAATGCGCTCGGGAATTTCGGAAGGGACATCGGGCTCACGTTTCAACTTTTGGATGATTTAAAAGATAAAGACGGATATGTAAAACTATATGGCTCGGCCAGAGCAAAAGAAAAGGCAGAATTCTTAGCAAAAAGAGCAAAGAGCCATTTGAAAATTTTCGGCAAAAAAGCAGAAACGCTATTAAATTTAGCTGACCTGATAGCGGCAAGGTGACAAACTGACAATGTCAGTTTGTCACCTTATTGGGATTATTGGGTCCTAGGAATATGGCAGAGAGATTATTAGATAATATAAATAGCCCGGGCGATTTAAAAAAACTGAGCGTGGATGAATTACCTGCTTTGGCCCAGGAGATACGGGAGATTATTATAAACAATGTGGCTTCTTCGGGAGGGCACCTGGCATCCAGCCTTGGCGCAGTCGAGCTTATAGTAGGTATCCATTACTGTTTGAATGCGCCCGAGGATATTATTATATGGGATGTGGGGCATCAGGCATACGCCCACAAGATTTTAACGGGAAGAAAAGACAAATTTGCCACGCTTCGCAAGACAGGTGGCCTTAGCGGATTCCCGAATAAATACGAAAGCGAATACGACGTATTTACAACAGGCCACGGATCAACTTCTATTTCTACCGCATTGGGCATGGCCGCGGCAAGAGACCTGGAACAGAAAAATAACAAGGTTGTGGCTGTGATAGGCGACGCGTCTTTAGGCGGGGGAATGGCATTGGAGGCATTGAATCACGCGGGCCACTTGCATAAAAACATGCTCGTTATTCTGAACGATAATGAAATGAGCATATCAAAAAGCGTGGGGGCGTTGAGCAAATATTTGAACAGGATAATTACAGCGCCTGCGTATAACAAGATAAGAAAAGACGTTGAGAACCTGCTTTCCAGGGTTCCCCGTTTTGGTTTCAGGGTTATACGTTCGGCAAGAAGGCTGGAAGAAGGACTTAAAAATCTGCTTGTCCCGGGCATGCTTTTTGAAGAGCTTGGGCTGAGATATTTCGGGCCTATTGACGGAAACGATATTGCCGCAGTTATAGGCACTTTAAAAAATATCATAAACATGAATGAGCCTATTTTGCTGCACGTGGTTACAAAAAAAGGAAAAGGATATAGTTTTGCGGAAAAAGGGCCTGAAAAATTCCACGGCATATCTTCTTTTAATGTGGATACAGGAGAAAAAACGGCTGTGGTAGATATAGAGAAGCAGGATGTTAAATCCGAAGAAAGTTTCACGAAAGCTTTTGGCAGTAAAATAATAGAGATGGCCGAACGCGATAAAAAGATAGTAGCTATAACAGCCGCAATGCCGGAAGGCACAGGGCTGGATAAATTCGCAAATCTTTTTCCGGATAGATTTTTTGATGTAGGAATGGCTGAGCAGCACGCAGTGGGTTTTGCAGCAGGCCTGGCAAAGGCAGGTTTTAAACCTGTAGTAGCTATATATTCTACTTTTTTACAGCGTTCTTATGATCAAATATTTCATGACGTATGCCTTCAGAATCTCAATGTAATATTCATGTTAGACAGGGCAGGGCTGGTGGGAGAAGACGGGCCTACTCATCACGGCGCATTTGATATGAGTTATATAAGGAATTTACCGAATATAGTGTCTATGGCTCCGAAAGATGAAGAAGAATTAAAAAATATGCTTGAATGGGCTGTGTCTTATGATAAAGGCCCTGTTGCGATAAGATATCCCCGCGGCGCAAGTTATCCTTCTCGACTGAGCCCCTCGGCTTCGCTTGGGACTCCCTTCGGTCGCTCAAAGAATAATTTGCCGATAAATTTAGGCAAGGGAGAATTATTAAAGCAAGGTAAGGATGTGACAATGGCGGGCATAGGTTACATGTCTAACATTGCGCTGGAGGCAGCGTCTTTTTTAATGAACGAAGGCATAGATTGCGAAGTCATAAACGCGAGATTCATTAAACCCATAGACATGGATTTGATAATGGGATCTATTTTAAAAACAGAAAAGCTGTTTACAGTAGAGGAAGGCGTCATTAGCGGAGGATTCGGCTCGGGGGTTTTAGAATTAATTATTGATAAAATTGAGAAACATATTATAATTAAAAATATAGCCTTGCCTGACAAATTTATTGAACACGGGGACAGGCGGGCGCTATTGGATAAGTATGGATTGTCTTCGAAAAAGATAGCAGAGGCGATAAAAAAAGAATGGCAAAGATAAAGATTGACGCGGAAAAATGCAAAGGCTGCGGGCTCTGTGTTTTATATTGCCCGAAAGGCCATATAAAACAGGCCAAGTTTCTCAATAAAAAAGGCGAGTATCCTGTTGAGATTCTTGAAAAAGACGAATGTTCGGGGTGTTCTTTTTGCGCGATTATATGCCCTGACTTATGCATAACAATATATAAATAAAAATTATGGCAAAGAAGGTTTTAATGTGCGGGAATGAGGCGTTAGCGGAGGCGGCGATAATAGCGGGCTGCAGGTTCTACGCAGGATACCCTATTACGCCTCAAAATGAAATCCCTGCTTACATGTCAAAGCGCATGCCCGAGGCAGGAGGCGTTTTCATACAATCCGAAAGCGAGCTCGCGGCTATAAATATGGTATTCGGCTCGTCGCTTACAGGTACGAGGGCAATGACATCTTCTTCGAGCCCGGGCATAAGTTTAAAGCAGGAGGGCATATCTTACCTTGCGGCGTGCGAACTTCCTGCAATTATTGTAAATATTATGAGAGGCGGGCCCGGATTAGGCAATATTGGGCCAAGCCAGAGCGATTATTTCCAGGCTGTTAAAGGCGGAGGCCACGGCGATTATCACCAAATAGTTATTGCGCCGGCATCCGTGCAGGAGATAGCTGATTTAACAATGCTTTCATTTGACCTGGCGGATAAATACAGGACGCCTGTTATGATACTCGGAGACGGGATATTAGGGCAGATGATGGAGCCCGTGGAATTTAAGGCCGAGACAAAGCCTGAAATCAAAAAAGACTGGATACTGGACGGGTGCAAAGGAAGGAAGCCGAGAATTATAAAGTCGCTTATTTTGAGCGATGGAGAGCTTGAAAAGTTCAATTTAAAATTACAGAAAAAATATAACCAGATAAAAGATATAGAACAGAGATGCGAGGTCCTGTATGGAGATGACAGCGAGATTACGCTGGTTGCTTACGGCACTCCGAGCAGGATATGTAGAAGCGTTGTTGAAAAGCTCCGCAAAAAAGGTAAATCGATAGGTATGATTAGGCCGATAACATTATGGCCATTTCCTGAGAGAGCGTTTAAGGAACTGGCAAAAAATGTTAAATCATTTTTAGTCGTAGAGATGAGCTGCGGCCAGATGATAGAGGACGTGAAGCTGGCCATAGATTGCGCCAGGCCAGTGCATTTTTACGGCCGCACAGGCGGCGAGATCCCGGGCGAAGACGAGATAATAAAAGAAATCGAGCATATCAATGGATAAGATTTTTGAAAAACCGGAAAGCATCAGGGATACAGAGACCCACTATTGCACGGGATGCGGCCATGGCATAGTGCATCGCGTCATATGCGAGGTTGTGGACGATCTTGGCATAAGAGAAAAACTCATAGGAATCGCGCCTGTAGGGTGCGCTGTTATAGCGTATGATTACTGGGATTTTGACGTGACAGAAGCAGCGCATGGCAGGGTTCCCGCGGTCGCTACAGGGATAAAGCGCTCTCTGCCCGACAGGATAGTATTTGGTTACCAAGGCGACGGAGATCTCGGAGCCATAGGGACAGCTGAGATAATACACGCGGCGAATAGAGGCGAGAACATTACGATCATATTTGTCAATAATACGGTATACGGCATGACCGGCGGCCAGATGGCGCCTACTACTTTACTAAAACAGAAAACCGCGACCACGCCTTCAGGCAGAGACGAGAAGAAGCATGGATTTCCTTTGAAGGTGTGCGAATTATTGTCCGTACTGCCGGGCGTTGTGTATGCGGAAAGGGTTTCTATTCATAACCCGCAGAATGTTTTAAAGGCTAAAAAGGCAATAAAAAAGGCATTTGAAAATCAAGTGAAGGGTTTAGGTTTTTCAATTGTAGAGGTCCTTTCCCCGTGCCCTACGTATCTCGGGCTTTCTCCGCAGGACGCGGTAAAGTGGATAGGAGAAGAATTGACAAAGGAATACCCCCTTGGTATATACAAAGGTGCAGCGTGACAGAAGAAATAATTTTCGCAGGTTTCGGCGGCCAGGGCATCATGTTTATGGGCAAGGCAATTGCTTACGCGGCCATGAATGAAGGGAAGCGCGTTACATGGATACCTTCTTACGGCGCAGAGGTAAGAGGCGGCACAGCATATTCCATGGTGATTATTTCAGACGAGGCTATCGCTTCCCCTCTTATTAAGGATCCTACGATATGCGTTGCCATGAACGGGCCATCTCTCAGAAAATACGAAGCAAAAATAAAAACAAACGGGCTGCTTGTAGTGAACAAGTCTATTATAGACATTGAACCTGAAAGAAAGGATATAGAGATTTTAAATATCCCTGTTACAGAGCTCGCTTCAGAAGCAGGCGACCACAGGATAGGCAATATGGTTGCGCTTGGGGCATTACTCGGAAAAAGAAAAATCATCGCCCTGGAGTCATTGATAAACGGGCTTAAGGATATTGTTTCCAGCGCTTATCATAATCTGCTTCCTGTCAATGAAAAAGCAATAAGAAAGGGTTTTGAACATGGTTCGCGTTAGGTTTGCGCCAAGCCCCACAGGGTATTTACATATAGGAAGCGTGAGGACAGCTCTTTTTAACTGGTTGTACGCGAGGTCACAAGGCGGCGTATTTATATTGAGGATAGAGGATACTGACCAGAAGCGCTCGAGCGATGTTTACATGGAAGAGATTATCGAGGATCTCAAATGGCTTGGCCTAAACTGGGACGAAGGCCCGTATTTCCAGACAAAGAGATTCGATATTTACAGATCCTATGCCCAGAAATTACTTGAGAAAGAATTGGCTTATAAAGACGGGGAGGCCATTATATT
>JAGVFL010000119.1 GCA_020057645.1 Candidatus Omnitrophota bacterium | reverse complement strand
TACGATTTAGCAAAATACCTATTCTGTCTTTCTCTCTACGGTCGTAGAAATCTTTTTTATTTCTACCTTATCTCCAGAAATTGCTGTAAACGGCAATGGTATTTTCCCGTCTGGAAGGACGAATCTCATGCTAAAAGTCCCGTCAGGCCTGAGCCCTACTTTTTTATCTCCAAGCTTTACCTCTGCGTCAGGCTCTGTGCGGCCATAAACAATAAGCTCAGCCCCTATTTCAAAGAAGAATTTGCGTTTTTTATCCGGCTGTACAAATTCGCTTGCGCCGCCTAAGAGGTTCTCGCTTCCGCCGAGATATGCAAATTCAGAAGCGCCAATCATGACCTTTCTGCCATAATTTGCGCCTGCGAGCCTTCTAAAATAAAGCAGGTCTTTCCATTCTCTGCCGGACATGTCGGAATATAGGTATCTATACAGTTTTTTTCTGGAAATGAGGGAAAACATCATATCTCTCAATAAAGGGGAAAGTTTGCCATAATACGCCCTCAGGTCTGCTTCGCTAAGATAAATCTTTCTTCTTTTAGAAACGCTGGAATAGCTGAACCTGCCAGCTGCATCGTATTGAACAGCTCCTTCAGTTTTAACTTTATCATGAGCAGCAGCCGGCGGCGCGGCCGGAAGCTCCTGGCTAAGATTCATCCATATCTCTTCAAACCTGTTGGATGAACTGGAGCGCGGGGTATGCGCAAAATTAGACCTGGCCATCGGGAAAAATCTTCCGGAGTTATGGAGCATGCCTATTTCGCCGCAATATGACGCATTATCGTTCCAGATATTTATATACCAGTTATTAGAATAACGGCCTACTTCTATGTCAAACCAATGATTGGCATTAAAACCGTTAAAATCTTTACACGTCACATCATACATGCGCACAATAAACTTGGTGCCGTCCAGATTTCCGCTTAATTGGCGCTTTACATCCTCTATTGAACTATCTGCTATTTCCCAGTAAGCGTATATCCATGAAGGGTCCTTTGGTATCAAGGTAATTCTTGACGTAGTATCGTAGGAAGGAAGTTCGTATTCATTTATTGCTATAGGTGATGCGCTTTTACGTTCTTGTATCGCGCAGGACGGCTCTATCGCAACAGCCAAAGGCTTGGGAGCGGCTGGAAGAGAAGGTTTAGTTTTTATCTTCCTTTTTGCGCCTCTGACAATGGCCTCTCTGCCGTTTCTATAAACGCGCTCTATGGGCACTCTTTTTTTAAGTTTTATTTTTTTACCTGGCATATACGTCCATGACCTGGTCAGCTACAACATCCCAGGAAAAAGCTGTTTCAACTGCGATCCTGCCGTTAGCGCCCATCCATCTCGCGTGGTCAAAATCCGAAAATACGGTTCCTATCCCCCACGCTATCGATTCAGGGTTTGCGTATATCTTTAAACCCGTAATATCGTGCCAGATTATCTCGCCCGGCCCGCCGTTTGAAGTAGCTACCACAGGCTTTCCTGCGCTCCATGCCTCCAATAGAACTATCCCGAAAGGCTCGTTTCTGGATGGCAGGCACACAACATCTGTTGCTTTATAAAGGTCAGAAAGCTTCCAGCCATTGTTAAAACCTATGAACCTCGTAGCGTGATGAACGTTAATTTGTTTCGCCCTGTCTTCCACGCCCCAGCGCATCTCTCCGTCTCCCACAAAAACAAACTTCGCATTACTGTAATATTTAAGTATATGCGGAATAGCCTCTATCAAAAGATCCGGGCCTTTTTGATAAACAATCCTGCCGACAAAAAGCGCCATGGGATCCATGGGCCCTATTTCGTAATAACGCCGAACTGCGGCCGGATCTATAAACCCGTCGAAATTCCTGTAATTAACGCCGTTATACACCACATCCACCTTCCAGTCAGGCGCGTTATACATCCATTGTATTTCTCCTTTAAGAGCCCTTGACACGGCTATCACATGGTCAGCGCAGTACGTGCCGTGCCTCTCATGATCCCTGATCCTCGCGGAATTTCCGTCGTTGAAATTATTCCCGCACCTGCCGTATTCAGTTGAATGGATAGTAAGAACTGCTTTGGAAGGACGCACCTGCTTTATCCAGACTATTGCGTTTGAAGTAAGCCAATCATGGCCATGAATCACATCGAACAGCCCGGTGACGTTTTCCGTCTGAAAAAATGTATCTACAAAAGAGCGGCACATGTTGTTTATTGCATCCACAAAATCAAAACTATCGCTAAAAGGGCACCTGTGGTAATGCACGCCGTAAATGCGCTCGTACAGCGCCTGATCGGGGCTTCCGAGCCGCGTAAAAACATGAACCTCGTTGCCTTTACGCTCAAGAGCGGCCGCAAGTTCTGTGACGTGCACGCCAACCCCGCCCACGCAAATAGAATGCATGGATTCCCACGAAAATATCGCTATCCGCATATTCCCCCGCCTAAATAAAAATAATGTTACACTTTGACAATGTCAGAGTGTAACATTAGAGCTCGATAACTGAGTTTTCTGAGCCGAAAGTATTTACTACGAAAAGGTTGTTAAAAGAATCTCTCTGCCACTGGCCGTCAACCAGATATTTATACTCATAACGACCGGGCTTAAGGGATAGGTCTCTTTTCCATACTCCGTCTTTGGATTTTTTAAGAGAGGCTCTAGACGCGTCCCATGAATTAAAATCCCCTGCCAGGCGCACGTCCTTTGCATTTGGCGCGCTTATCTTAAAAGTCACTTTTTTTGGCGAACATTTATTAATAGCCATTTTCCCTCCTCCTTTTTTTGTTGCGTGACACCAATCACGCGAGCCAGATGATACCAGAAAGCCCGATATTTGTAAATAGGTACAAATACCTATTTTAAAGGGCTATTTTTCTTATACACTATATAGTGGTTATACCTTCTTTGAGTGCGTACCTGATGAGGTCTGCCTGGCGGTGGATGCCCAATTTCTGCATTATATTGTTTCTATGGGCAAGCGCAGTTTTTAAAGCAATCTTGAGATGGCCGGCAACTTCTTTGTTAGTATATCCTTCGACAACTAGCTGTAGAATCTCTCTTTCTCTTTCCGTAAGGCTTACTATCTTTTTTTCTCCTATCTTCTGGCCTTTTGAATCGATGTAATCCTGTATTACAAATGTAGATATCCTCGGGCTTAGAAAATAATCATCCTTGTAAACCGCGCGTATGGCCTGAATGATCTCATCAGCCGCTGAATCCTTTAACACGTAGCCTCTTATCCCCAAGCTCAAAGCCCTTTCTATAAATGCCCTGTTATCGTGCATGCTGAGTATGATTATCCTGTTCCTGGGATTAATCTGCATGATCTGGCTGGATGCCTCAAGGCCGTTCAACATCGGCATGGTTATGTCAATTATAAATATATCTGCCGGCTCTTTCTTAGCTATATCCACGGCCTCCTTGCCGTTTGACGCCTCTGCAATAACCTTTATATCCTGCTCCTGAGATATTACTGCGCCAAGGCCCTGCCTCACTATCGCGTGGTCATCCGCCAGCACAACCGTTATAGCCATGTTCACATCTCTTCCGTTACAGGAAAAATTACGCTTATCTTTGTCCCGTTTTTTGATTTAGACTGCAATTGAAACTTTCCGTTCAGTAAATCCACCCGCTCTCTCATGCCGCGCAAGCCGAATTTACCCACATTTGCTTCTTTGAAAAATACATCTGCGTCAAACCCCATTCCGTCGTCTTCTATTGTAAAATTTATCTCGCCTTTTTTAAGCAATAGGCCTATCTTCACATTTTTTGCCTTTGCGTGCTTTACTATATTATTGAATGCCTCCTGAATAACCCTGTACATAGTTATAGCCACGTCATCTCTAATGCGGATACTGCCTATATTCTCCCTGAATTTTATATTTAAAGGGTATGACTTTGTGTAATGCGAAAAGAGTTCCCGCAAAACAGAAGGAAGCCCTAGCATGTCTAATTCCGCAGGCCTCAAATCTATAAAAAGTGTCCTTATTTTATTTGTTGTATCTGTCAGGATTTTTTTTGCGTCTTTTATTAAACG
>JAGVFL010000110.1 GCA_020057645.1 Candidatus Omnitrophota bacterium | reverse complement strand
GTAAAATTTTACACCGCGTAGGTGGAGGAGGTGTGTTTTGTGCAATAAAAACTTGCTCTATGGCTGGCTGGGTATCTCTTGCGGTTTTGCCTATGCTGGAACTGTTTACAGGGATCTCGCGCCAGCCTAAAATAGTCTGTCCGTTCTCTTGAATTACTTTTCTAAAAATATCTTTGCAGAATCTTTTTTCCTTCTGGCCGGTTGGCAAAAATACCATACCCGTCCCGTATTCGCCTGCGTCAGGAAGATCGATTCCATGAATCTCGCAGGCTTTTTTAAAAAATTCATGCGGTATTTGTATCAGTATGCCTGCGCCATCGCCTGTCTTTGGATCTGCGCCTGTAGCGCCTCTATGGGAAAGCCGCCTTAAAACCTCAAGGCCTTGCTTAATAATAGCATTGGATTTTTTGCCTTTTACATTACAGACAAACCCTACGCCGCATGAATCATGTTCAAATGCAGGGTCATACAATCCTTGTTTTTTCGGAAAATTATTATATTTTGCCATATTATTACTGTAGGGAACGGTTTGAAACCGTTCCCTACGATTTAAACCTTTCCACATTTATATTTAGCTTTTTTATCTTTGTGCGGATGGTATTGCGGTTTATGCCAAGGAGTTTTGCTGCCGTAATCTGGTTCCCTGACGTGTATTCTAAGGCCTTTTCAATAAGAGACCTCTCTATATCGCCTATAACAGCGCGGTATATCTCGCCCTTTTTAATTGTTATAAAAAAATTATCTACATTCATTTTATCACTGCCTAATATTTATGCAACAATATATAAAAATGTAGGGAACGGTTTGAAACCGTTCCCTACATAATGCGATCAAATATCAAAATACAGATAGAATTCATACGGATGCGGCCTCATCCTGACTGGATCTATCTCTCTTTTACGCTTATACTCTATCCAGATATCAATCACATCTTTCGTGAATACCCCGCCTTTCAAGAGATAATCATGGTCAGTTTCCAGGGCATCTATTGCCCTGCGTAAAGAAGACGGGACCGTAGCTATCTTGCTCATCTCCTCTTCGTTTAATTCAAAAAGATCTACATCCACCGGCTTACCCGGGTCGATTTTGTTCTTTATGCCGTCCAGGCCTGCCATCAGCATTGCGCTGAACGCGATATAGGCATTGCACGACGGGTCAGGCGGCCTGAATTCTATCCTCTTGGATTTTGGATTGTCCGTATACATAGGAATCCTTACTGCAGCCGAACGGTTCCTTGCCGAATAAACAAGATTTACAGGCGCTTCATAGCCAGGGACAAGTCTCTTATAGGAGTTTGTTGTAGGCGCGCAGAAAGCCATCAAGCTATTCGCGTGTTTCAAAAGCCCTCCTATATAATACTTTGCTGTCTGGCTTAAAAGCGCGTAGCCATTCTTGTCGAAGAAAAGGTTTTTTCCGTCTTTCCACAAACTCTGGTGGCAATGCATGCCCGAGCCGTTGTCTGCGAAAAGAGGCTTTGGCATAAATGTAGCTACCATGTTATTTTTCTTGGCCATATTTTTAATAATATATTTATACATGAGCAGGTCGTCTGCCATCTTGGTCAATTTATCGTATTTAATATCTATTTCGCATTGGCCTGCTGTGGCGACTTCATGATGATGTACCTCTATATTGATGCCCGCTTCTATCATCTTGAGGATGATCTTACTTCTCAGATCTTGCAGAGAATCATGCGGAGGCACAGGAAAATACCCTTCCTTGAACCGTATCTTATAGCCCAGATTTGGATTTTCATCTCTGCCTGTATTCCAATCTGCTTCATTGGAATCGATAAAATAATATCCTGAGTTCTCGGTCTGATCGAAACGGATGCTGTTAAATATAAAAAACTCCGCTTCCGGCCCGAAATAAACCGTATCAGCTATGCCTGAATCCTTGAGATATTTCTCAGCCTTTTTGGCGATATACCTTGGATCCCTGCTATATGCCTTACGGGTCAACGGGTCATAAATATCGCATATCATGCTCAGGGTAGGCACTTCGCATACAGGGTCTACAATAGCGGTTAAAGGATCCGGTATCAGGATCATGTCCGATTCCTGGATTTTCTGGAAACCCCTTATCGAAGAGCCGTCAAATCCTATGCCATCCACCCATATTGAGCGGGTTAAATCAGGCATGTCCTTTAACTCCGTGGCGGGGATTGAAAAATGCTGCCACAAACCAGGCAGGTCATTGAATTTCAAATCAACGATCTTAATACCCTTTTCCTTTATTAATTTCATCACGTCTCTGGCAGCCTTCTCGTTGAAAGAACCGTTTACAAGCGGGTTTTTTGTCTTTACCCCGTTAGATAATCTTTGATATCTAACGGGGTTTACTTCAATTGCTGCTTTTTGTTTTTTCGCTGCCATTCTATTCTCCTTTGTAGTTAATCCTGTAGGGAACGGTTTTAAACCGTTCCCTACAAACAATAAGGCGTTCTTAAACTATTTAAGAACGCCTATGTTCTTTGTATATTCTGCCTTGCACTACTATGTGCTTAAAACTTGTGCTTTATTCTCTTATATACTATAAGTAAAAATCCGGCTATTTTGGTAACCGAAATTACACTTGCGAAGTGTAATGAAATTACACTTCGCAAGTGTTCATAGTTAACCAATAGCCACAGAGCCACGCTCCTCTGTCCTGATCCT
>JAGVFL010000160.1 GCA_020057645.1 Candidatus Omnitrophota bacterium | reverse complement strand
TCATGGTCCTTTAATTCATAAACCTTGGAGTTATAATACTCATACATATTAAAATATGTCACGCATACCTGCAATACATCTACCAGGCTGAAGCCCTTGTGGCCGATGGCTTCTCTGAATATCTTTTTGAGAAGTTCTATGCCGTGAGAATAACCTCTTGCAATAAAACTTGCATGACTGGCTATCATGAGTTCTAGCGGGTTTATGGGCGGTTCTTTTGTCCCATCCGGCGTGGAGCGGCCCTTAAAACCTAAAGGCGACGTAGGCGTATATTGCCCCGTGGTAAGGCCGTATACCCGGTTATTGTGTATGAATATATTTATATCAATATTTCTTTTTGCAGCGAAGATCAGATGCTCCAGGCCTTCTCCGTAAGTATCGCCGTCGCCTGCGAAACCTATTACCTTTAGCTCAGGATTGGCTAGCTTTATTGCTTCGCAGACAGGCACGACCCGGCCGTGCAGCGAATAGAAGCTGTTCACGTTTAAATAATCAGATATCTTCGCGTGGCAGCCTATGCCGGAAACTATCACTATCTTCTCTTTAGGGAAACCTTCTTCTATCAATGCCATGAGCACTGCCTTTATTGAATTCAATATGGCAAAATTCCCGCATCCCGGGCACCACGTATTCTTCGCATATGTCGCTAAATTAGCTTTCTCCATCCCTATCAACCCCCCCAAAGGTTACACTCTGACATTGTCAGAGTGTAACCTTACCGCAGCTTTTGCTCCAGTTCGTCCAGAGAAAACGGCCTTCCGTCGTATTTCAATATTCTTTCATCCACATTTATGCCGTAGCGTTTAACAAAATCAGCCAGTTGTCCAGTGGCGTTATTCTCAACGCATATTATCTTTTTGACGCCTTTGAGCGCCTTTTTAAATTGCCTTAAAGGAAACGGAGAAAATACGATCGGCTGCACAACTCTCAAGCCAAGCTTTGTCCCTGCTTCCACGCAGACCCCTTTATTGGAGCCCCAGAATAAAAGAGCGGTCGAAGAATTCTTATCTCCGTAAACCTTTACGGTTTCATAACCCTCCAGCTCTTCCAGAAGATATTTATCTTTACGGAGCCTCTTATCCTCCATCATGACAGTCAAGTTTTTATCTTCGGTAGTCACGCCGAATTCGTCATGTTCATAACTGTTAACTTTTACAACAGCGTCTTTTGTGGAAGGAAACGCAAGGGGAGAAACCCCGCTTGGCGTATTCTGATATCTCTTATACTCGGCAATTCCGTCCCATAAGGAAACGCCGGGATCGTCTATCTTTTTTATAGACTCAATGTCAAAACTATAAATCCCTTCGTTCAAGGTCTTGTCGCACAGTATAATCGCGGGCATCTGATACTTCCACGCCATGTTCAAAGAAACAGCTGACCAGTAATAAGCCTCTTCCGGGTCGCCGGGCGCTGTTACAAAACGGCTGAACTCCCCATGACCGGCGCTAAGGGCAAAATTCAATTCTGTCTGTCCTGTATAGGTAGGAAGCCCTGTGCTCGGCCCGGGCCTCTGGCCGAGTAAAATCACTACCGGCAATTCCGCCATGGCGCTGAAACTTAAACCCTCTGTCATCAGGCAGAACCCTCCTCCTGATGTCCCAACAGCCACTCTATCGCCCGCATATGAAAAGCCGAGAGCCATGAGCATCACGGCTATCTCGTTCTCAGGATGAATTACTTTTAAGGAAAAATCTTCGGCTTTCCCCGCCAAAAAATGCAGCATGCCTGAACTTGGCGTCATGGGATACGCAATGTATGTCTTGAGCCCGGCTTTGATAAGCCCGAGGCTTATTGCCTCGCTGCCCGCGATAACAGGCAGGCTTTTTTGTTCTATTTTTTCTATCCTGGTGAATTCTTTCGCCTCGCTAAACCCGCGAAACGCCACTTTCAGATTTAAATCTATTTCTCTGGGCATATAAGCCCTGAAAACATTTTCCAGCACATTTTTCTCTATACCTATAGCCTTGCACATTGCCCCGATGATGCAAGAATTCCGCATCAGATCCAAGGCCTTGGCCTCTTTTATTATCTCAGCTATAGGTATGGCCATTCCTTTGTCTGACTTAACGGAATTCGAATCGTAAATAATAAGGGAATTATCGCTTAATCTGGCCTTGTGGAGATCAACGCTTTCCTGATTCAACGCAAGAAGTACATCCACCTTATCAGAATGAGCGGCTATCTTATCCTTGGAGCATCTTATAATTGAAAAGGTATGGCCGCCTCTTATTACAGAAGGATAATCTCTGTAGATATAGATGCGGTATCCGAGCTGAGTCAGGATGCGGCTGATAATGAGGCTTGACTTATCAATGCCGTCCCCTGCTCTTCCTGCGATGAGAATAGAGATATTGTTCATAAATCCGGTTTTTATTCCGCTGCTATTTCTTTGGAACTCTGCCACAGGCCGTGTATATTACAATAAGAGGATGCTAAAATCGCGCCTGATTTTTCTGTTTTAAATTTAAGAGTTACATCCGGGGCAGTGTAAACCGTGCCGGTATCCGGCCCCTGGCCTGATTCTCCGTGCGAGGTGAACTCAAACTTACCTATCTGGCACGGAAACTTCTCTCCGGAGGGTAGGAAATAAACCTCAACCCAGCGTATGTGATGGGCTGTAGTATTCGGATGGGCTATTTCTTTCCCCACGCTTACCTTTATAGAAACTGCTTCTCCTTTTTTTATTTTATCCGGCGCCTCTATAGCGGGCGCGTGTTTTTCCTTTTTCCAGTCTGCGCTTTGAAACAAATCCTTAAATTCTGCCATATGTGCCTCCTTTTAGGTTATAATTCTTCGAACTGATCTTTCCCTACCCCGCACTCAGGGCAGGTCCAATCGTCAGGCAAATCCTGAAAAGCCACGTTGTTATTTTCCGCAGGATCATATATGAAACCGCACACAATACACCTGTATTTTTTCATTTTTTACCCCCTCATTTTATAATATTTTTTAAAGCCAGAAGGGCTGCGTCGTAATCCGGATGGGAAGATAATTCAGGCACAACCTGTATATATTTAATGACGTCGTCCTTATCTAGTATGAATATGGCTCTCGCTAAAAGCCTGAGCTCCTTTATCAATACTCCGAACTTCCGGCCGAAATCAGCGTCTCTATGATCTGACAGGGTCTTCACTATCTTTATGTCGTTAGCCTGGCAGAATCTTTTCTGCGCAAAAGGCAGGTCCATGGATATAAAAATAATCACAAGGTCTTTTGAAAGCTTTGACGCCTCATCGTTAAAACGTTTTATCTCGAGGTCGCATACAGGGGTATCAAGGGAGGGGACAGAAGCGATTAATTTAATCTTATTTTTGAAACTTGATAACCTTACTTCTTCTAAAGCAGTATTCAGCGCCTTAAAATCCTGCGCCTTCCGGCCTGTCTTTATATCTTCTCCTGCCAGTGTCACCGGGTTGCCTTTTACTGTTATAACATTCTTTCTGTCCATACGCGCCCCCTTTGTGCTTTTATACTATATAACAACTTAACAAAACTGTCCAGAATTGATTTTTTAATGCCTTTTAGGTTACAGAGCGCGACATCACGGCTTCCATCTCAGGGCTTTGACCCTTGCCCACCTTTATAAGATAGGCCGCGATGCTAAGATTGGCCCTTATTTTGAAAAGATTAACCTCTTCTATAAAATCAGGACGGACGACAGACGACTCTTTTATATAGGTATCTATAAAATCCGACTCCCTGCAATATTTCAAAATCTCAGGATAGGCGTAAAACTGATTTTGGAATTGCGCTATGAAATACCCCACGTCAAATGAGCGCGGAAATAAAATGCTGCTGCCGAAATCTATAACGGAAATAAAAAGCGTGGTTATGTCGTGCTGCCTGTCCTGGCCTATTATAATATTCTTGGGATGATAGTCTCCGTGGTTTAATATAAACAAATCCCTTTGCTTCGAATAAATCTCCTCTTCTTTATTTTTCACGAAATTGATGACCGGCTTTATTCGTTTAAGATACGGGTTTTTGGTCTTCGCGAACGAATTCAGGTATGAATCGAATCTTTTGCGCTCTTTCTTAATGATGCTTTCCGCATCGCCTTCCTTGATACCTTTATTATGAAACCTCGCCAGCCACCCGGCCGCCAGCTTAAAATAATCCATCCCTATGGTTTTATCGACGTGCGTCAGTAAATCAAAAAGATTTTTGCCTCTGGCGCCGCTCTCAATGATAAGCCTTTCTTTATCATTAACGTCTATTATACCCGGCACCCTGAACCGTCCCTCTCCGAATCCGTTCTCGTATAAAAACGCTGTTATGTTCGAAGAAGATTTCGCGGCCTTCCATTTTTTATCGTCTGTTATATTTTTCAATATAATCCTGTTCCTGGATTCATCATCGCCTTTTGTGCCGATCGTAATCTCGGTCACTATAATGTTTGTTCCTGACTTCGGGATCTCTTTAAAAAACGGCTTGCATCTTGCTTTTTTAATCTCCGCCACGAGGTTCTGCATATTTAAAACCGGATGGTCGAACTGCGTGGGATACACCCCTGCCATGCCTTCATCGTGGGCATCACTTCCGCTGATAGCCGTAAATTTATATTTGTGCCACGCCTTCAGGCCAAGATAATTCTCTTTAGGGGTCTGATTCATGCTGAATATCTCCACTGCGTCAAGCATCGGATTTAATAACTTTTTTTCGTCCGGGCAATTTCCGTTTCTGAAAGGGTGCGCCCACGCTAAACAGGCGTCAGGAAAGCCCGCCCGCAAATCCTTTAAACTGATTTCTTCTCCGATCGTCCTATCTGCCCCAAACACAAGAACGTGGCCTATGTCTGTCTCCACTTCCTGGCCCGCCATTATCAAAAAACTTTCATCCAGCTCTGCCTCAACTCTCAAGGCCTTTATCTCGTCTTCTCTCCAAAGATAATGGTGCTCGGTAATGATGACTCCCTGCAGTTCTTTTTTCTTTACCTGCCTGGCAAGGGTCGCGGGATCTATCCGGCTGCACTTAGAATATTTTGAAGTATGGCAATGCATCTCTAATAACATGAATATATGATACCTTTTTATCGCCTTTAAGACAATATCAAATTTTGCTCAAAAAAATAAGGCCCGGATCTTTACGATACCGGGCCTCATTATTTTTCCGTTGAGTTATACTTTTACTACGTTTACAGCTTGTTCGCCCTTAGGACCATTCTGTATCTCAAATTCTACTTCCTGGCCTTCTTCCAAAGACTTGTAGCCTTCTCCCTGTATAACGCTGTGATGTACGAATACATCCTTACCGTTCTCAGGTGTAATAAATCCATAACCTTTCTGGTTATTGAACCACTTTACTTTTCCTCTTGCCATTAATCACTACCCCCTTTCTTTAAAATTATAGCAAATAATGGCAGAAACAAAAACGCCGCAAGGTTAGTACTCTTTACCTTACGGCTCCAGACTTCTAATCCCTTATTCACTACTAACAACTTATTACGAAATATAGTATTATATTTGTCTTTTTTTGTCAACTACTATTTTGATATATAAATTCGGGAAGGTGGATTGTAACTCATATTGCGAAAATATTCAATTCAAAACCCCTGAACCGTTATTTGTAATATCCAAAACCAACTCGTTTGGTGTCTTATAATCC
>JAGVFL010000070.1 GCA_020057645.1 Candidatus Omnitrophota bacterium | reverse complement strand
ATCGTCAACATCCGTAACATTCCTGATAAACCTAACTTTATAGCCTTTATATGCAAAATAACGCCGCGCGACATCAAAGACGTACGCGCTTCTTGCGTGGCCGATGTGAGGGGCGTCATAAACAGTCGGCCCGCACACGTACATCCCGACATGGCCCTCTTTCACAGGCTTAAATTCTTCTTTTTTTCTTGTAAGCGTATTATATATTTTTATGCTCATGCTAAACACGCGATCGCGTAAGCCGCAAGCGCCTCGCCCCTGCCTATTGCTCCGATGCCTTCCTGCGTCGTTGCTTTTACACTAACGCTATCCATGGATACGCCAAGGCCGGCTGAGATCTCTCTCCTCATATTGTCTTTAAAAGGCGCTATCCTCGGCTCTTCGAGTATAATCACGGAATCCACGTATTCCACTCTAAGGCCTTTTTTCTTTATCTTTTCTGAAACCTCTTTTAAAAGTTCTACGCTGGATATATTCAGATACCTGTCGTCATTCACCGGAAATTGATGGCCTATATCGTTCAGGCCCGCAGCGCCTAAAATCGCATCGCATATTGCGTGGATAAGCGCGTCTCCGTCAGAATGGCCTTCCAGCCCTTTTATGTGCGGGATCTCAATGCCTCCCAGCATAAGCGGCCTGCCATCAACGAACCTGTGTATGTCATAACCTATGCCTACTCTCATAAAAACTCCTTTAGTAGTATCTTTGCGAGTTCCAAGTCCTCTTTTGTAGTGATTTTTATATTACTGTACGAGCCCATCACAATCTTCGGCCTGATTCCTATTTTTTCCACAAGCATGGAATCATCTGTGGCTTTAATATTTTTCTGCCTGGCAATCTTATACGCCTTTTCTATTAGATCTCTTTTAAAAACCTGCGGGGTCTGGGCTTCCCAATACATCTCTCTGGAAGGCGTATCTTCAATAAAACCTTTTTTTCCGACAATCTTCAGCGTGGATTTTACCGGAACTCCTGCTATGGCCGCGCCGCATTTAGAAGCTGCTTTTAATAAAGCCTCTATCAGCTTGTCTGTGATAAAAGGCCTTATGCCGTCATGTATCAAGATATAATCAATGCCGGCCGATACAGCCTTTAACGCGTTATAAACAGAATCCCTGCGCTCCCTGCCTCCTGCCACAAGCTTTACATTCTTAATATTATATCTGTCTATTATTTTTTTCCCGGCATACGTTATCTTTTCTTTTGCCACCGCCAGAATTATTTCTTTCACGCGCTTATTTTTAGAAAGTTTTATAAGGGTGCGCGCAAGTATGGGCTTGCCTATCAGCTTGATATAAGGTTTTTGTATCCTTGATTTTAGCCTGGCGCCTTTCCCCGCGCCCGGGACAATAGCAGCGACGTTCATTTATTGTTTCTCTTGTTATCTTCCAGTAATTTTGCGAATATCATCCTGCCCGCCGCTGTCTGGAGAACGCTGCCGACAACCAAATTCACGTTCTGGCCTATCAATCTTCTTCCGTTATCAACTACCACCATTGTACCGTCCTCAAGATATCCTACTCCCTGGTTATATTCCTTGCCCTCTTTGATAAGCCGTATCTCAAGCATCTCCCCGGGAAGGACCACCGGCCTCAACGCATTCGCAAGCTCATTTACGTTCAACACCCTTATGCCCTGTATCTCCGAAACCTTATTCAGATTATAGTCATTGGTAAATATCTTCGCGCTCAATACCTTTGCCAGCTTTACAAGCTTCAGGTCCACCTCTTTTATGTCCGGAAAATCATCGTTGTGTATCTTGACATCTATGTTTGAACTTTTCTGAAGTTTCCCGAGTATGTCTAAACCCCTCCGTCCGCGTTCCCTCTTCAGGGAATCAGAGGAGTCAGCTACCTGCTGCAATTCCTTCAATACAAAACGCGGCACGATAAATTTCCCGTCTAAGAAACCGGTTTTACATATATCCGCTATCCTGCCGTCTATAATAACGCTTGTATCAAGCAATATGATATCGTCTTTTTGATCCTGCCTTGAAAATTTAACGTAAGGCACTATTATATTAAACTCGTCCCTGCCGCGTATCGCCATTATCATTCCGAGATAACAAAATATAAGCGTGAGAATGACGCGCAAAGAATAAACCAGGTTTTTATCGAAAGAAATGAGCGCCATGGTATCGGATACCAGTTTAGCCATTATGAGCCCGAATAATAAGCCGAATACAGCGGATGAAAGCCCTCTCACAGAAACCCTTCTCATGGTAAATTCAAGGATAATTATAAGCATTGCCGTTAAAAAACCCAGCAACGCCCCTAATGCGCTGAAATCAGAACTGCCTGCCTGCGCAAATGAACCTACCTGAAAACCTACTATCATGCTAAGTACGACGAAAAAAAACCTTATGAATATTAAAGTCATTTATACCCTCCTATTGTTTCTTTTTTTTTGTCTCTCTCGGCGCGGGCTGCTTGAATAAAAGTTTCCATGGATGCGCTTTTATATCGAGCACCATCTCATCGATATGATTGTACAATGTATCGTCAGACATAAGCCGTCCAATCGTACCTTTGCCCTGCCTGGCATAAGATAAAAAATCTCTCAGGTCTCCGCTCAACGCCTCTATATTAGAAATCGTATTTTTTAAGGATACCCTCAACCCTTCGTCTCCCGCAATCTTATTCACGGAGTCCGTAAGACTGCCTATTTTTTCTATAAGATCTTTTGTAGACCTGGCTAGTTCTTCTGTGGATACGGGATCGCTCCCTCTCAAGGTATCCCCTTTTTGCAAAAGCCTTGTGTCCCTGGTCCCGGGGGAAATCTCCAGATATTTCTCTCCCAAAAGCCCGAGCGTATTGATGGATGCTTTTGCGTTTTCATTGATCCATGTATTTTGGGATACCCAGACGGTCAATTTAACGAGGGGCTTATTTTCTTTCTCGTCAAAATAAACATCTATCTCCTGCACCTCGCCCACCTGTACCCCTGAATAACGCACGGGCGCGCCTATGCCTATGCCGTTTGCGAAACTAAAAACCACGTTAAGATTATATCCGCGCTTTACGCTGTAAAAATTGCCTATGGAGAATATTATCACGGAAAGTATTACTATGCCCATGAAAATAAATATGCCCACCTTCAATTCAAAATTCATCCTTGTAAACATTAGCGCCTCCGCTTTATATTATTCCAGATCAGTTATCGGGCCTTTTGCCGCTCCTGTTATAAATTGTTTGACTATAGGGTCTTTTGTATTCTTTATCTCTCCGGGGGCGCCGATTGCGATAATCTTTCCTTTATACAACATCGCAATTCTATCGGCTATTTTATAAGCGCTCACCATATCATGGGTAACAACTATAGACGTAACGTTCAATTTACTATTCAAATCTATTATAAGGTCATTTATCGCGTCCGCCATTATCGGATCAAGCCCTGTGGTAGGCTCATCGTATAATATAATCTTGGGATTATTGCAGATGGCCCGCGCCAGTCCGACTCTTTTTTTCATACCTCCGCTCAGCTCAGCGGGCATCAGCTTCTCTATGCCTTTTAATCCCACGAGCTCCAGAGAATTTGCGACTTTCTTTCGAATCTCTCCTTCAGGGATATCAGTATGTTCTCTCAGCGTGAAACCCACATTCTCGCCCACTGTCATCGAATCAAACAAAGCAGCTCCCTGAAAAAGCATGCCGAAACTAAGCCGGATCTTATCCATCTCGTATTCTTCAAGCCTTGTCATGTCATTGCCGCTTACGATAACCTGGCCCATATCAGGCTTTATAAGCCCTATGATATGTTTTAAAAGCACGCTTTTTCCGCAGCCTGAGCGGCCTATTATGACAATGACCTCGCCTGAATTTATAATAAGATTCAAGTTATCCAGGACTTTTGAACTCGT
>JAGVFL010000094.1 GCA_020057645.1 Candidatus Omnitrophota bacterium | reverse complement strand
AGGAAATGTAGGCCTAGTAACCACAACTCTTGATAAGTTAGAAATTAACCTTAAGAATAGCGTTTCAATAGTGTGCGGCCCGCCTATAATGATGAAATTTGCGACATTTAAGCTTTTGGAAGTGGGATATAAACCGGAACAGATCTATTTATCGATGGAAAAAAACATGAGCTGCGGTATCGGAAAATGCGGGCATTGCAGGCTTGGAAATTTTTACGCGTGTAAAGACGGTCCAGTATTTAGGTATGACAAGATAAACCACATCCACGAAATTTGGGATTAGCTAAGCTGTAATGTTACACTCTGACATTGTCAGAGTGTAACATTAGGCGGGCGAGATGAAAAGGTTATTTGTAGATTTGGAAAAGTTGAATAGCTGCGAGGCAGTGAGTTCGAAATGCAGCTATTATTATAACGGCAAGAATTCAGGCATAACTCGTCTGAGGGAAATCGGGCAGTTTTTATATATCTGCAGGCATTGCGAAGAAGCGCCTTGCGTGAACGCATGCCCTAAAGAGGCGATAGAGAGGCAGCCTGACGGGATAATAAAACGTTTTACCATGCGGTGCATTTCTTGTAAATCCTGCAGCTTGGCATGTCCGTTCGGAACAATACCGCTTGATACGATACCTTATATAATATCTCAATGCGATGTCTGCATGGATAGAAGCGAGAGAGAAGAGCCTGTCTGCGTAAAGACATGTTCAATATCTGATGCAATAAAATTTATAGAAGTGGAAGAATCTGAAAAAGACGATATATATTTAATAGGGAAACATGTGGCTGTTCATGCCATGCCCTGGAAAAAGTATCATCCATGACAAGACTCTTGTTTAATTTTTTAATATATCCCGGTTTTCTATTTACAGCGTGTTTTGGCCTTGTGGCAAGCTGGATAGACCGCAAAGTTACAGCGCGTATCCAGTGGAGAGTAGGGCCGCCATGGTACCAGCCCCTTATTGACCTTGTGAAGTTAAGCATAAAAGAGATTACAGTTCCAAGGTCTGCGTCAAAGGGATTATTTTTTCTCTCTCCTCTGATAGGCCTGAGCGCTGTCACGCTTGTGTCAATGCTTGTATGGCTCGTGAATATAGACCCTGTTTCAAAAGGTTTTTCCGGAGATATTATTGTAATAATGTATCTTTTGACATTGCCTGCGATAGCTGTCATTTTAGGAGCTTCCGCAAGCGGAAATCCTTTGGCGTCCCTTGGCGCGTCAAGAGAGATAAAGATGGTAATGGCGTATGAGCTGCCGTTTATTATTTCTTTGATTGTGCCTGTTATTAAGAGCGGCGGGCTTTTGAAATTGAGCGAGATTATAAGTTATCAGGCTGTTAACGGCTCGTTTATCGCAAGCCTCTCAGGCATTATCGCATTCATTATTATGATATTCTGCATGCAGGCAAAACTCGGCTTAGTGCCTTTTGATGCCAGTGAAGCAGAAACAGAAATAATAGCCGGCACATGTATAGAATATTCAGGTATGCTCTTGGCCATTTTAAAGCTTACAAAGACAATGTTAATGGTTGCTCTGCCGCTATTTCTCATAACATTATTCTGGCAGGGGTTTACTTTTTTAAGCCTGTGGAAGTATGTAATACTTTTAGTTATAATAATTTTAATAAGAAACACAAATCCGCGCGTAAGGATTGACCATGCAGTTAGATTTTTCTGGGGCAAAATGACGCTATTGTCTATAATAGCTGTTTTACTGGCAATAAAGGGGATGTAATGAGTTTAAGGTTAAAGGCATTAACAAAATCCATATGGGTTTACCATCTCTCAACAGGAAGCTGCAATAACTGCGACATAGAAATACTTGACCTTCCGACACCCAGGTTTGACATAGAGAGATTTGGCATAACGTTAGTTGGGAGCATCAGGCACGCGGATGCAATACTTGTGACAGGTTCTTTGAATTTAAAGACAATACCCCGCGTAAAGGCAATTTATGAACAGGCGCCAAAACCCTGCGTAGTTATTGCAATAGGAGTTTGTTCATGCGGCCAAGGGATGTTCAAAAACGGGCCAAACTGCCCTAATCCAGTGGATTCAGTTTTGCCGGTGGATATTTATATACCAGGTTGTCCGCCGAAACCAGAGGCGATGATAGCAGGGGTTGTAAAGCTGATAGAAAAACTTAAAGGAAATATAACCACCTCAACCTCGTAGGAGGCCTGCGGCCACCTACGAGGTTTCTTTAATATGAAGAGAGAAGCGATAATAGAAAATATAAAGGTGCGGTCAGGCAAGGATTTAGTAGAATTTACTGATAAATCCAAGAATAGGTTTTATTTTACAATAAATAAAAAGATACTTCCGCAGATAGCAAGGTATCTTTTTAACGAGGAAAAAGCAAGATTTTCCACTGCGTCAGGGGTTGACACCAGAAAGGCAGTTGAGATACTGTATCATTTTTCAGTGGACGATATAGGCCTATATATATCGCTCAGGGTGATTCTTGAAAAACCAAACCTTGAAGTAGATTCACTTCTTGGTTTATTTAAGTGCGCAGAATGGATAGAGATGGAAATACACGAAATGCTTGGGGTTAATTTTAAAGGCCATGAGAATTTGAAGCATCTGCTTTTAAAAGACGACTGGCCAGAAGGCAATTATCCACTGCGGCGAGATATGTAGGAACCATTCCAACCGCGTAGGAGGCCTACGGCCACCTACGCGGTTTATATGAGGTTAATTGTATGGCACACAAGATTATTCCAATAGGCCCATATCATCCATTGCAGGATGAGCCTGAATTTTTTAAACTGCATGTTGACGGCGAGACTGTGGTGGATATAGATATTGAAATAGGGTACAACCATAGGCTTATCGAAAAGATAGCTGAATCCAAAAGTTTTGACCAAGTGACATTTCTGGTGGAGAGGATATGCGGCATATGTTCTACCTCGCATCCATTTGCATATGTCAATGCAATAGACGATCTCCTAGGGGTAAAGTCTCCCGAAAGGGCCCTGTATATACGGACTGTAATAGGAGAACTGGAGAGGGTGCATAGCCATTTATTATGGCTTGGCCTGGCAGGCCATTTTCTCGGATACAATACAGTTTGGATGTGGGCGTGGAGATATAGGGAGCCTGTGCTTGACATATTTGAAAAAGTGGCAGGCAACAGGCAAAACTACGCGATGATGAAACCAGGGGGTGTGCGAAGGGATATGTTTGAAGAAGATTTCCCATGGATAAAAAAGACTTTAAAGGATTTGATCCCGAAGGTTGATATGTTTAAAGGCGCTGTAATGGATGACCCTGTTATTCATGCCAGGACAGAAGGCGTGGGAGTTCTTACAAAAGAAGACGTGCGTCAATATTGCGTAGTAGGGCCTACTGCAAGGGCATCCGGCGTAGGGATTGATATTAGAAAAGACGATCCTTATGCGGCATATGATAAAGTAGAATGGAAGGTAATTACACAGGAAGGCGGAGATGTCTACAGTAAAGCAGTTGTCAGGATACTGGAGCTTTACGAATCTATAAATATAATACTTCAGTGCCTTGATAAAATGCCGAAGGGCCCTATAGATTCAGGCATAAAAGATATCCCTCCCGGAGAAGGTATTGGAAGGCATGAGGCCCCTAGAGGAGAAGTAGTGCATTATATAATGGCGGACGGAGGAAATAGTCCTGCGAGACATAAGATAAGGGCCCCAAGTTATATGAATGTGGCTTCGAATAAAAAAGCAGTAATTGGAGAGTCTATCTCAGATGCAACAATAATCCTGGCCGCAGTTGACCCATGTTATTGCTGCACAGAAAGAATGGCAGTGGTGGATTATAAGACGGGCAAAAAATTAATGGACGGCCAGGACCTGGTAAGGCTTTCGCAGGAAAAGACAAGGAAGATCGCGGAAAAACGCATCCGAAGTTGACAAACTGACATTGTCAAAGTGTCAACTAACCCTCACCCTGCCCTCTCCCATAAATGGGAGAGGGGATATGGTTAGAAGATGAAAATATTATTAGAACCTATATTAGTTTCGATTATCGCGGGATTATTTATTCTGGTCATACCTAAAAGATTCAGAAAGGTCATAGAATTTTTTAGTCTTATTACGTCCATATATTTATTTGTAGCAGGCATAAGGATATTTTTCAGTTCGCCTATTAACACAGGGTATTTTTATGTGGACGGCCTATCCAGATTTATTGTGCCGGCTATAGGATTCTTTGGTTTTCTAGTCACGCTATATTCTCTTAAATCAATGTCGGGCTATAAATCAGTATCTTCTTATTACGCATACATAATATGGACGATAGGTGTTTCTATTTTAGCGGCGGTTTCAAATAATATTGTAATATTTTTAGTCTCATGGGGATTTCTGGGTTTTACTCTATATATGCTTATAAATATATCAGGGCCAAAGGCAGCTGCGATAAGCAAGAAAACATTTATTATAATCGGAGGCTCAGACAGCCTCATGATACTCGGTTTTGGTATGATGTGGCTTACGACAAAGTCTTTGAATTTAAGCGATATGAGAATCGACATAAACGCTCCCATGGCGCTCTGGTCTTTTTTACTAGTGGCAGCCGGCGCGTTTGCAAAAGCAGGCGCCATGCCTTTTCATACATGGATACCTGAAACCGCGCAGGAAGCGCCTATAAGCGTAACAGCATTTTTACCTGCGAGCTTAGATAAACTGCTGGGAATTTATTTACTGGCAAGATTGACGCTGAATGTATTTATTTTGAATAGCTTTACCTGTGCAATCCTTATGGTAACAGGCTCTATTACAATAATAGCAGCGGTCATGATGGCGCTTGTTCAGCACGATTTCAAGAAACTTCTTGGTTATCACGCAGTGAGCCAGGTAGGCTATATGGTGCTGGGTATCGGGACAGGCAACCCTATAGGCATTGCAGGCGGGCTTTTTCATATGCTGAACAATGCAATATATAAATGCTGTTTATTTTTATCAGGCGGCAATGTAGAATATAAGACAAAGACAACAGAGCTGGATAATCTCGGCGGGCTCAGCAAGGTGATGCCGATAACATTTCTTACAACGCTGATCGCCTCGGCCGCGATATCAGGAGTGCCGCCTTTTAACGGGTTCTTTTCAAAATGGATGATTTACCAGGGCCTGATAGAGAAGGGTAAATCAGGCGGAGTGTTGTGGATAATATGCCTTGCGGCAGCAATGTTTGGAAGCGGATTAACTCTGGCATCGTTTATAAAACTTATCCATGCAATGTTTTTAGGAACTCCGAGTCTCGAGCGACGAGCGACGAGCGACGAGCGACGAAATGAGGTTTCATGGCAAATGTGGCTGCCTGCCGCTATTCTAGCGATTTTATGCGTAACATTCGGGATATTCGCATATCAGATCCCTTTAAAATTTTTTATAAGGCCTGCTTTAGGGGCAGAAGTTGTATTCACAGGCGAATGGCATACTTTAAAAGCTACTTTGCTATTGTTCGCAGGCCTTGTGATAGGGCTTATCATATACTTCCTGGGGAATTTTAAATCAGTCAGGATGAGCGATTCTTATATAGGAGGAGAGCCGGTTGAAAAAGATATGAGGCTTTCCGGCACAGAATTTTATAATACCGTAAAGGAATATGATTTATTGAGGATTATTTATAAAAAAGCAGAAGCCGGATTTTTTGATATATACGAACAGGGAAAGGCTCTTGTTTTCGGAATAGGCGGATTTTTCCAATATCTGCATAACGGTATTTTGCCGACGTATCTTGTGTGGACGCTTTTGGGCATGATGGGATTGTTTTTATTTTTTATGAGGTAACATGGAACTTCATATACTTTTAATATTCATGATCTGCGCAGCCATAGTGGCGATCGAGGTGAAAGACCTCCTTTCAAGCGTAATCGCTGTAGGCGCTGTTGGTTTTGCCCTGTGCCTGGCTTTCCTGATTCTTAAGGCGCCGGACCTGGCTATCACACAGCTGGTGGTAGAGATATTGTGTTTAATTATTTTGATCAGAGCGACGATCAATAAAGACCTGCCGCTCGTGATTGAAGGCAGGTGGATTTTTAATACGGTTTCCACGCTTGGTTTTATTGCGGTATTTCTTTTATTTGCCTGGCTGGCTTTAAAAGAACTTCCAGGTTTTGGCGAGCCTACAATGGCTGTTGTAAAGAAGTACCTGCAGGAAGGTGTATCTAAAACAGGGGCTGTAAATATAGTAACCGCTGTAATATTAGATTTCAGGGCATATGATACATTAGGCGAGGCAACGGTCTTATTTACTGCTGTAATAGGCATAATGGCAATATTGCGCAGGCCAGGGAGAAAGAAAAGAGAATGATAGATAATCCAAAGAGCGGCATGACATTGATAGTAAAAACGATTACGCGGCTGACAGTAGGCCTGATACTGCTTTTCGGAATTTATATTATTCTGCACGGCCATGTTTCGCCTGGAGGTGGATTTGCAGGAGGCGTGATTGTGGCGCTGTCTTTCGTGCATCTTATGCTTGCCTTTGGCAAGGATGTAGCTATCTCCAAAGTTTCTAAGAATTTAGCTTCTAGTTTGGAATCTATAGCTGCACTTATGTTTCTATCAATAGCGCTATTGGGTTTTTTAGGCGGCTCGTTCTTTTTAAATATCCTGCCAAAAGGAACGCCTTTTAACCTATTTAGCGCAGGGATTATACCTTTATGTAATATTGCAATAGGTATAAAGGTAGGCGTGGGCTTATTTGCTATTTTTCTGACATTGGTAATAGTGGAGAAATCAAAGTAAGGATTAAACTATGACACTTTATTTTCTGTGTCTTATGTTATTCTGTGTCGGGCTTTACGGCGTATTGCGCAAGCGAAACATCATAAAGATGATAGTCGGGCTCGGTATAATGGAATATGCCATGAATCTATTTTTTGTGCTCATGGGCTATCGTTTCGATGGAAGGGCGCCTATCTACGCAAAGGACCAAGAGATACTTAATATGGTAGATCCGCTTCCACAGGCTCTGGTGCTGACGTCTATTGTTATCGGCCTTGCTGTTACAGCGCTTATTATTTCTATAGCCCTTAGAATTTATGAGAAATACGGCACTTTCGATATCACGAAGATAAAGAAATTGAAAGGATAAATGAAAGCCATAGACATCATACCTTTATTTGTTATTATTCCGCTAGCTGCGGCGTTTCTGATTTCGCTTGTCGGAAGATTTATAAAACGTTCAAGCGAAGTCATTATTTTTATATCCAGCCTGGCGCTTCTGGGATTTTCTATTTACGCAAGATTTTTACTTAACTCCGCGCCTGGAAAGATTCTGGTTTACAAAATAGGAGGGTGGGCGCCTCCATTCGGCATTTGCATGGTGATGGACGGCCTGTCCAGCTTCATGCTTGTAACCGTAAATCTTATCGCGTTTTTTGTGGCAGTGTATTCATTGTCCTACATGAATCAATATACAGATAAGCCGAAATTTTTCACATTGTTTTCTTTGATGGTTTGCGGCATGAACGGGGTGATCATAACAGGCGATTTATTTAATCTTTATGTATTCCTTGAGATTGCTTCTATTGCCAGTTATGCGCTGGTGGCATTCGGAACAGAAGCGGAAGAGCTGGAGGCGTCTTTTAAATATGCGATTATGGGCTCTATCGCCTCAGCTTTTATATTTATAGGAATTGCTTTTTTATACAGTTTTACATCCACTTTGAATATGGCGGATATGGCCAGGATTTTAGCTTATAAACAGAACGCGTGGGTCATACCTTTTACAGGGGTATTGTTTTTAATGGGTTTTGGCTTGAAATCCAGCCTTGTCCCGTTTCACGCGTGGCTACCAGACGCTCATCCAGCTGCCCCTGCTTCAATTTCAGCCATGCTTTCGGGGATTTTAATAAAAACATTAGGCGTATACTCCCTGGTCAGAATTTTCTTTAATATAATAGGTTCCACTCAAGGCTACCTTACAGTCTTGATGTTTTTAGGAGCTGTCTCTATGATAGTAGGAGTTATGCTTGCGCTGTCACAATGGGATTTAAAGAGATTGTTAGCGTATTCTTCTATCAGCCAGGTTGGTTATGTGGTTTTAGGCATTGGTTTAGGTACTCCTCTTGGCATATTAGGAGGATTATTTCATCTGTTTAATCATTCGGTTTTTAAGTCATTACTTTTCTTGAATTCAGGGTCGGTGGATTATGCAGCCGGCACCAGGGATTTAAAAGAAACAGGAGGCCTTGGGAAACTGATGCCTGTGACTGCAAAGACTAACCTGATCGCCTCTATGGCCATTGCAGGCATACCGCCTTTCAGTGGATTTTTTAGTAAGCTGATAATCATTATTGCCTGTATCCAGAAAGGACATTTTGGCTATGGGCTTTGCGCTGTAATAGGCAGCATATTGACCTTAGTTACTTTTATGAAGGTGCAGAAGTTTGTTTTCCTTGGAGATGTAAAAGATAAATTAAAAAATATCAAAGAGGCGCCTTTTGCAATGGTATTTTCTACGGTGTGCCTTGCTATTATATGCGTATTAGGAGGCCTTATGCTTTTGCCATCCTTGAGATTTTTTCTGGATGGTGCAGTGGCTGTGGTATTAAAAGGCACAAGTTACGCCGGTATAGTCCTGGAGGCAGCGTCGAGGCCATGAAAAGTAAATTAGTTTTGTTTATTATAGGTTTTATAGTGTGGTCGCTTCTGACATGGCCTTTAGATTTTCAGCATTTGATAGCAGGCTTGATGGTCGCGGCTTTTGTAGCTTTTATTACAGGCGATTTGTTCAGCCGCAGGCCTCATCATTTCGGCCATATAACCAGGTATATTTGGTTTTGCTATTACGTGCCCATGTTTTTGTGGGAATGCTTGAAGGCAAATATAGATGTCGCGTTAAGGGTTTTAAATCCGAAATTGCCGATTAACCCCGGCATCGTGAAAGTGAAAACTACTTTAAAGTCTGACACGGGATTGACATTTCTGGCAAATTCTATAACACTTACTCCCGGGACGCTTTGTGTGGATATAGATACTGAAAAAGGCATACTGTATATTCACTGGATTGATGTAAAGACTCAGGATACAGATAAGGCTACAGAATTGATTGTGAGTCCTTTTGAAAAAATTCTAAAAAAGATATTCGAGTGATGCCTATGAAAAATCTAAGATGGTTAATGGGTTTTGGCGTTCTGGCAGCTAGTTTATTGTTTATAATGTTATATCCGATACCGTTTTTATTGAGCTGGCAGTCCGGGTTTCTGGCGCATTGTTTTTTCATTCTCATGCTTTGTTTTGCCATGTGCCTTTTCAGGGTCATGGCTGGCCCGACCCCGGCTGACAGGGCAGTGGCGATAGATACGCTTGGGATTTTAATAGTAGGTTTTTGCGCGATTCTCAGTATTCCTACGGGGAGAGACTGGTATCTGGATATAGCGATTGCATGGGCCTTGCAGAGTTTTATAGGCGCTCTTGCGCTGGCAAAGTATTTAGAAGGGAGAGGTTTTGATGAATAACTTACAGCACGCAGCCGGTATAATATTTATTGTTATCGGGCTTGGATTTGATATATTCGGGTGCATTGGTTTAATCAGGCTTCCTGATGTATATAACAGGCTGCAGGCTACAACCAAATGCGTTACCTTGGGCACATGCAGCATTCTTTTAGGCACGTTTATATTAAAAGGATTGGGCACGACAGGAATAAAAGCAATCCTAGTGGCAATATTTTTGCTTCTTACTTCGCCTGTTGCCGCACACGCGCTTGCAAGAGGCGCTCATAAATCAGGCGTAAAGCTTTGGCCTAAGAGTGTAATGGATAAATACGAACAGGATGGAAACTGATGCAATATCCAAAATTAAGAGAATTAAAAGAAGCTATAACAGCGTTAATAAAAGGGCCTTATACTACGAAATTTCCTGCAGAGCCGCACGTGCCTGAAAAGCGCTTCAGGGGTAAACCCGAGTATTCTAAAGACGGGTGCGTGGGGTGCAAGGCATGCGCAGAGGTTTGCCCTACAGGCTGCATAGAAGTAAAAGACATTTCTGATTCGGAAATTCCATTGAGAAGACTAGAGTTACATTATGATTCCTGCATATTCTGCGGGCAATGCCAGGCAGCGTGTATTACCCATGAGGGCATAAAACTTTCCAATAAGTTTGATCTGGCAATATTTGACAGGAGCCAGGCAATAGAAGCTGTTGAAAAAGAACTGACTTTATGCGAAGGCTGCGGCTGTGTGATAGGAGCAAATGACCACTTGGCCTGGGTTGCAAAAAAACTTGGGCCTTTAGCTTATTCAAGCCCTACATCATATTTATCCGCTTTAAAGGAATTGAAATTAGCATACCTTGATATTAAAAAACAGGAAGACCTGACTCGCCAAGATAGAATTAAAGTGCTTTGTCCAAAATGCCGCAGAGAAGTAACGCTCAATACCTAATTGTAAGTTTACAAACGAGTATTGCTGAAAATGTAAACTTACATATTTATGCGCCATGTTAATGTTAAATTTAAAAAATATGTTAAAAGGCAAGGTCGTTATTCTTTGCGTAGGAAACCCTGAACGCGGAGATGACGGCGCTGGCCCGCATCTTGCCGGGATGATAAAAGGCAGGGTGCCCTATGAAGTTATAGACGCAGGTACTGCTCCTGAGAACTGGACAGGTGTTGTGACCGGATTAAAGCCCGATACAATTGTCATGGTAGATGCCATCTATTTTGAAGGAGAACCCGGAGAAATAAAGATTTTTTCAGGAGAAGACCTGCGTTCCGGAAAGATTTCAACGCACGATGTTTCTCCGAAATTATTGATAGAATACCTGAAAGAATCCACTAAGGCGGATATTTACATATTGGGAATAAAGCCAGAGTCAAATAAATTAGGCGAAGGCTTGAGCCCTTGCATTAAAGTATCATTAGACAGTCTCTACAAAATGTTTCTAATGTTACAAACTGACATTGTCAGAGTGTAACCTTATTTTGCCGCCTTCTTGACAATAGGGTATTCATGTGATAATCTTTCTCTTACTATGGCTATTGTAGAAATGGAATTGAATAAAATAAGGATAGACGAGAATAGAGGCGAGCAGGTTATTGTGCTCAAGGAAAAAGAGGGCGAGCGCATATTGCCCATCGTGATAGGCATAATGGAAGTTACTGCCATCAAAATGAAGATAAGCGGCGTAAATCCTCCAAGACCCATGACGCACGATTTATTTTACAACGCAATAACTCAGCTGGGCGCAAAGATAGACAAAATAATCATTACTAAATTAGAAAACAATACATTTTTTGCAAAACTTATCATATTAGTGGACAGCCGCACAGAAGAGGTAGACGCAAGGCCGAGCGACAGCATCGCGATAGCCATACGGGCCAAGGCGCCTATATTCGCAGAAGAAGGGGTATTGGAAAATATCTCGAACAGCACAGAATAAGCGGTTACCCTGCCTGAAAAATAATACAACTATCTATTTCGCTTGTGCCGCAAAAGTCTT
>JAGVFL010000131.1 GCA_020057645.1 Candidatus Omnitrophota bacterium | reverse complement strand
TGGAAATGTATTCGAACGGCATCCTTGTTTCAATAAAGAGCATGTAAGTGAGGACATGACTTATGGAGTCCTTAGGACGACATAAGTCATTTGTCCGAACTTATCCTTGACACGTAAGAAGCTAATTTTAAATATTATCGCTACGTGTCAAGGATAGGGTACTCATTTGAGGGGGAATATATGGGAATGACAAGAAGAAATAGAAGGTCAGAACAAAAAAGAAAGAGAAAAGGCAAGAGGCATGCAAGGAAGTAAACCCCGCACCAGTCGCTTCGCTTCGGTGCGGGGCAAGAAAAGAATCGGCATTCTCACGGCCGGAGGAGATTGTCCGGGTTTGAATGCCGGTATCAGGGCAATCGCGAAAACAGCCATCCTTAATTATGACATGGAGGTCATAGGCATAAAGGATGGTTTTTTAGGTTTAATAGAGAATAGATTCTCGCATATTTCTTACGAGGATGTTTCAGGGATTCTCACTTTAGGCGGCACTTTTATTGGCGCTTCAAACAAAGCAAACCCTTTCAGGCACCCTGATTTTAGAGGCAGGTTTAAAGATGTTTCCAACATGGCTGTAGAGAACTATCGCGCCATGGAGCTGGACGGGTTGGTCTGCATAGGCGGAGACGGCAGCCTTAATATAGCCTATAAGCTTTACAAAAAGGGCATTGATCTGGTGGGGGTTCCAAAGACCATAGACCGCGATCTCAAGCAGACAGACGCGACAATTGGTTTTGATTCAGCTCTTATTACGGCTACCCAGGCAATAGATAAGCTTCATACCACTGCGCAGTCTCATCATAGGGTCATGATTATAGAGGTCATGGGCAGGTATGCCGGCTGGCTAGCTTTATATTCAGGGCTTGCAGGAGGCGGAGATATAATATTATTGCCGGAAATACCCTATAATATTAAAAAGGTGTGCGAAGTTGTTTTGGAGAGAAACCAGAGGGGCAAAAGATTCAGCATTGTTGTTGTCAGCGAAGGCGCCAGGCCGAAAGCCGGCAAGATGGTCGTAAAAAGAATTGTCAAAGATTCCACAGATCCTGTCCGACTGGGAGGCATAGGCGATAAAATAGCAGATGATATTGAAAAAATAACAGGGCTGGAAACAAGGGTTACGGTTTTGGGGCATCTTCAGAGGGGCGGAGAGCCTTCGCCATTTGACAGGATTCTTGCAACGCGTTTTGGAGTAGCTAGCTGCGAACTGGTAGCTAAAGGCGATTTTGGGAAAGTAGTTACGTTAAAGGCAGGAAATATCAGGGCAGTAGATTTAGCGAAAGCAGTCAAGGATATAAAAAGGGTGAGTTTAAAAGACCCTATAATCAAGACTGCGCTATCAGTCGGAACTTCTTTCGGCACATAGTTTACACTTCTGTCATTGTCAAAAGTGTAAACTTAGGTGGCATTTGACTTGACACGAGCCGCTTTTTATGATATAAATAACAATGGCAACTGAATCGAGCAGTCTTTCGGCAGCTCGGTTACCTTGTCGGAGAGGTTGTTGCCTTTTGGCCCTGCGCTTTAAACGGTGCAGGGCTATTTTGTTTATGAATAGAAAACTATATGGCGGGATATTGGGGACAATAGGGTTTTTATTGTCGCCTCTTTCGTGGTGGAATGACCTGTTTATAAATTTTCCCATAGCATACGTCTGCGCGTGCGCAGTAAATTTTATTTACAAAGGCTCATTTTTAAGCGCGTTCATTATTTTCTACTGGCTGACGAATGTCATGGGATTTGCGTTATTGCAAAAAGGCATGGAAAAGATGGGGAAGGATGCCAAAGAAAAAAAGAAGTATTCTTTAAAAAACTTTGCGAAAGACATCATATTGTCAATCGCTTATAGTATATTAATAATGATTCTTGTAAAACTCGGCATGATTAAACCAATATTGTAAGGCGACAAACTGACATTGTCACAGTGTAACCTTCGCATGACAGACCTTAAAAAACATTTAAATCCTTCTCAATTTTTAGCCGCCACTACAATAGACGGCCCGATGCTTGTTATTGCAGGCGCAGGATCAGGCAAGACAAGGGTTATAGAATATAGGGTCTTAAATCTTGTTCAAAACGGGGTGGACCCGGTTTCTATATTGCTATTGACCTTTACCAGAAACGCCTCCAGGACCATGCTTTCCAGGGCCAGCGCTCACGATCCCAGGTGCTCGATGGTAGAAGGCGGCACGTTTCATTCATTTGCGTATAAGGTCTTGAAACGTTACGGAAAGGCCCTGGGTTTTATCAGCCCGTTTTCCATTCTCGACGAATCAGACGCCATAGACGCGGTCGGCAAGTGTTCGGGCGATATCAACATCTCTGAGCGGGACAGAAAGTTTCTTAAAAAAGGCACCATAAGAAACATAATAAGCATGGCTATTAATAAACACGGCTCCATAGAGGAGATTATTGAAAAAGAATATCCGCATCTGGCAGAATACGGCGAGTATATAAAAAACGTAAAGTTAAGATACGTTAAATATAAGATGGAAAAAAATTACCTGGATTACGATGACATGCTGGTTTATCTCAAGAAACTGCTTCAGGATGACGGCATCAGGAGACAGGTTGCGTCAAAATATAAATATATAATGGTGGATGAATATCAGGACACTAACAAGCTTCAAGGCGATATCAGCTACTTATTGGCCAAGGACCACAAAAATATCATGATTGTCGGAGATGACGCGCAGAGCATATACGGTTTCAGGGGAGCGACGCATAAAAATATAATGGATTTTCCGATAACGTTTCCGGGGTGCGCGATAATCAAACTGGAGGAAAATTACAGGAGCACTCAGCCTATCCTGGACGCGGCCAATTCCGTGCTTTCCGAGATGAGCAGTAAATACGCCAAAAGACTTGTCTCTAATCTGAAACATAAGGGCGCCAGGCCCCAGATGTGGTTTTTTAATGATGCCTATGAAGAGGCCGCGTGGATTGTAAAAAAGATGGATGAATTAAAAGATGAGGGTATTCCTTTTGAGAAGCAATGCGTGCTGTTCCGCTCGAGCTATATATCAATAGCCCTGCAGGCGGAATTAAATAAGAGAGGGATATCTTATCAGCTGATGGGCGGAATGAAATTTTACGAAAGCGCTCACGTGAAAGATGTCGTGGCGCATTTGAAAATAGCCGCGAATCCCAAAGACGAGCTGTCTTGGCACAGGGCATTGGAGTTGATAGAAGGCATAGGGCCTAAAACAAGCGGGAAGATTTTAAAAGACATCAATGCCGGGTCTCTTGCGAAACATGAAAAAGGTTTTAAGTATTCTAACGGCATCCGGAGGTTTAAATTATTGATAGAAAGCCTTTCAGATGAAAAGGCAAGGGTCGGAGATAAATTTGAGGCGGCTTTTGATTATTATAGCCCTATCCTGAAATTGAAATTTGACGATTGGAATACGAGGGTAAACGACCTGGAGACATTAAAGAAGATTTCATACCGGTATGATTCTCTTGAAGACCTTTTGAGCGATTTTGCGATAGAGCTACCTGATTCTCACGGGGGCAGCCATCAATCAGAACATAAAAAACAGCCCACGCTTTCTACTATTCACTCCGCAAAAGGCATGGAGTGGGAAGCAGTGTTTTTGATAGGG
>JAGVFL010000170.1 GCA_020057645.1 Candidatus Omnitrophota bacterium | reverse complement strand
TAATAAAATATTGATTCTATGCGGTATGTATGAGGGCATCTTCGAAAAAGGACTTTAATAATGAAAAACAACCATTGCTGTCCAAATTACAGTCATTGCGAGTTCCGACGAAGTCGGGACGAAGCAATCCCGTTTTTGAGATTGCTTCGTCGCTTCGCTCCTCGCAATGACAACATTGAAAATGATGTCTTAAAAGAATAATTCCGTCGATGCTAGAGTCTTAATTTGGACACAAATAAAAATCAATGTGGCTTTAATAATTTTTCTACCTTCGCAATCAATTGATCTGGCTTAAGGGGCTTTTCTACATAATCATCTACTGGAAGCCATGTTTCATCGCCTGCTTCATTTTTAAAATCCAGGCCGGTTTTTTCTTTTATTGCTGTCAACATAAGTATAGGGATATCTTTGGTGGATGGGCTGTTTTTTAATTCCCTGGCAACATCAAACCCTGTATCGCCTTTTTCCATCATAATGTCCAGTATAACCAGATCAGGATTATCTATTTTCACTTTCTTTAAGCCCTCTTCTCCGCTCCCTGCGCTACTAACTTTGTAATCCTTAGTCTGCAGGACAATCTTCATAGCCTCAACTATATCAGGATCATCATCAATAATTAAAATCTTGGGCATACAGCGTTCCTCCTATGTCTTCACCAGCTTGACCTTGGAATCGTAAAACGAAACGCTTCCTCCTACAAGATCAAGCAGGCAGGTATTTTTAAGGTATGGATCTATGCGCATGGCTGCATTTAGATGCACGCCTTTACTGCGCCTTTTATCCCCTTTTATCAGTTTCCCATCTATTACCACATCGCTTGCGCCAGTTGCCCAGTTGCCATGGCCAAGCGAAAATGCTACTATGCCGGGCCTTATGCCTTCTGTGACTTTTATCTTGCCTGCCATCGGTATCTTCTTACCATTCTTGAGGTCCATAACACCTTCTGGGTTAGACTTAGATAAAACCTTTACGCGAGAGCCATCTTTTAAACCCATCCTTAGGGCATCCTGCGTATTTACAAGGATAAAGTTTTCCGGCAATAACCCCAACAACCAGTAATTAGTTATGGTCCTGGTCTTACACTGGCTTATCTCTCTATAGGTAATCAAGTGCATGTCATACCCTTCTTTTTCATCTTCAATAGGCCTTCCAAGGCAGTCACTTATAGGCAGATATCCGGCAAGCCCCAGATACGGCTTCCCTGTCATTGAGTTCTTGGACTTGGCAACTTTCTCACAATACATATTAATGAGCTTTCCGTATTTATTCTTTAGCTGTTCAGCGTCGTAAGATTTCTCATAATCCTGGAACCTGCCTCCGCGGTTCAGTATATAGGCCACTTTCCTGAAATATTGGCTGCCACAGGCGTTCTGCCATTTCTGTAGATCAAAGACTGATTTATCAAGGTGTCTTCTTGCATTCACAAATATCTCCATCTCTCTTTCATCTGCGTCAGGCACGCTATCGCTTCCATCAGCTTTTTCTCCTAATGCGATATTTGCAGCCATCTTAAGATAAAAATCCTCAGGCCTGTTAAAATCCATGCCTTTTCCAAGGCCATCTTTTCCAAATCCTGGCAAACCCATCTTTTCAGCTATCCCGAGAATCATGGATTCCAAACAGATAGGCATCTCCTCGCCAAAGACCGTAACCTTCTCTGTAAGAGGAGAAACAACAGGCTGTCTTATAGGCTGGACCTTTTGAGGGACTGATGGGTGCGAACCCTGGAATTCCCAGCGTTCCAAATATGAAAGGTCAGGAAATATGTAATCAGCATACATGGAGGTCATGCCTATAGTTATATCGTTTGCTATATATAGCGGAACCTTTTCTGTATCAGCCAGGATTTCTATATTTGTATGTCCTGCAGGCAGGGAATACGTGGGGGCTGCCATGTAAGATATTAAAATCTTTATAGGATATGGGTAGGCGTCCCCTATGGATGGGATTATTTCCTCATAGACGTCAGAGGAAATCGGATACCATGGCCTCTTCGCAGGGTAGTCCTTGAAAATAGTTGACTTTTCATAGTCCCCATGCCTTATGCTGTCAACGCCAAAACCCGACAGCTTGCCAGGGTGCATGTCTTTGAAACTGTAAGGCTGGCCGTCCTTTTCTCCAAGATGATTATAAGTTGTCAACTGGCTCATGCCGCCTTTCCAGTCAAAATTCCCTATCAATAGATTCAGCGAATACCAAGCGTATACATTGTAAAAACCATTTGTATGCTGGGAAACTCCGCGGTGGATATCAGCGGCTGCTTTTTTGCCATGCGAAGTAAATTCATTAGCAAGTTCGGTTATTTCTTTAGCGTCCACCCCGCATATCCCGGCCCACTCGTCTATGGTCTTTGAGCTAGCCTGCTCATAAAGGAGCTGAAAAACGCTTTTTACCTTTATACCGTTTACCTCTGTATCTATAAAAATGTCTCCTTCCGCGGGATTTTCTTCGTCGTTCGGGTCAAATGTCACTGGTGAATTATCTTTTAAAGACACAAACGCGTCAAATTCATAAGGTGTCTCAACGCCTGTTTTTTTATCTGTGAATTTACGCGCCTGTTTTTCTACTCCTATATCCGAGCCCCGCAAGAATGCGCCTGGCGCGCCTTTTTCTATTTTCACAAGCCATGATGCATTACAGAATGTGGGTTCATTGTCTTTTTTGGCAGCTGCCTTGTTTGAATTAGCCAGAAATATAGAGTCAAACCTTTTATTTTCTATTATCCATCGTATCATAGCAAGGGCAAACGCGCCCTCTGAACCCGGTAGCGCGGGAACCCATTTCCATGCCTTACTGGCTGTCTTGGAAAACCTTGGGTCTATCACTGCAAATTTGACCTTTTTATTAGAAAGGTTATCCATAAGTTTTCCTACGCGGAGCGGCGGGCCGTAATTAGCCTCGAGCGGCGAAGCGCCTACAAATATTATGAACTCGGAATTAGCTGTATCGCACTGCCAGTAAAACTTTTTTTCCTTTGTCCATTTCATCTTTTCGTCTTTTTCGTCATAATCCCACTGATAGCTCATGGCCTTGCCCGTGAAATAGAGCGAGCCCTGGCAGACAGTGGTATGGCCATGGGCATTGATTGATCCAAAAGCGTCTTTGGTAAACCTCGCTATAAGGTCAGAACGGCCTGCCTTGAGCCTGCCCCACATAAAAACAAGCTGATTATTTTTTGGCCCAAGGTCAGGATGGTCAGGGTCTATTAGCATGTCTATGCGGTCTTTGAATTCTGTTTTAAATTCCTCTACAAGCGCCTTTTTCTTTTCCTTGTCTTTTTCGTTTTGTATATCCTTTACCTTTTTTGACATGGCTTTAAAAACCTTGGCATCCCTCAATGCCCAGACTTCCTTGAGGCCGGCTACCTGCCGGTTTTCTCCTATATCGCTAAAAAGCCTCCCTCCTTCAACCACCTCTTTTATTGCCTGGTCAAAAGATATGGCTTTCCATTTATTCGAACCGCGTTTACCTGCGCGCTTCAGGACCTTCACAATCCTGTAAGGGTCATACAGCGTCTGGATGCCTGACTGGCCTTTCGGACAGATCGTGCCGTTAATTTTAGCGGTATCAGCCATTGGCGTCTTATAATCCAAATGCGGGGTCATGGTCCACGGGCTGAACGGGTTGCCCTCTATTTTAACAAGCAATCCATCCAGAATTTTTGTCTTTATGCCGCAGCCTGTATTGCACTGAAGACAAGAGGTGTAAAGCATATTCTCTATTTTGTCCAGTTGATATTTTTCTTGCGGGTTCAACTGGCGAGATACGGATTTAGCCACCCGGCCATACGCCTTTTCCAGGCCGCTGAATAAAGCCAAAGAGCCTCCCAGAAGAGCGGATGTCTTTAGAAATTTCTTTCTGCTAAGCTTTGCTCTTGAAATAAACTCGCAGATTCTGTCTGCGGGATTCTTCTCTTTCATGGTTTAATCCTCCCTGATAGCCATTGAAACATTATGTAAAAAATAGAAGAGCACTATAGCCAGCATTCCCAGCGCCACAGAAACCAGGTATTCAAAAACAGTAGGAGAATAACTATACCCAAGCCGCGGTTCTATGTACGCCCCGGCAAAACCTTTGAACGGCTCCTGAACCTGGGCTGATATCAGGCTGATATACTTTGAGAAAAACATGTTTACCAATCCTATCAGGCCCGCCAATACAGTCAAAGATGGGCTTGACTTTGCAAGAAGCGCCAGAACTAAAATATCAGCTAAGAGCACTCCCCAGCTCGTTAGATGCCCTACGCCTTTGAAAGATGCCATTTCTATAATGCCTACTATAATATTTATGGCCACTAAAGGAATTGCAACTTTTGCAAGGCCTTTTAACATATCATTCTTTTCGCTTGCTGAATAAATCTTCCCTGCTATCAGGATCAAAGCAGCTATAGCTGAAACAAGGGACGTGGTAAAAAAATGCAGGGGAAATAC
>JAGVFL010000072.1 GCA_020057645.1 Candidatus Omnitrophota bacterium | reverse complement strand
TTATTCCATGATAATAAAATAAGGCTTTGTGTAATAGGAGAAAGAAACAGGATACAAAGGACTTGCTGGCCAAGATTGAGGAAACAGAGAAAGATACTAGCGATTATCATGATCTAACGCTGAACATAGCTCTGAGCTATGGCGCAAGGCAGGAGATATTAAACGCGGCGAAGATTCTGGCTGAAGACGCAAAGAGCGGGAAGATTGATCCGAAAGATATAGATGAAAAGATGTTTTCCTGCAAGCTTTATACGGCAGGACAGCCTGATCCGGATTTATTGATACGCACAAGCGGAGAGATGCGGATATCGAATTTTCTCTTATGGCAGATTTCTTACGCAGAACTTTATGTAACTGAAACGCTCTGGCCTGATTTTGGCGAGAAGGACTTGAATAAAGCTATAGAAGAATATAATAAAAGGGACAGGAGATTCGGAGGCAGATAGATATATATGTTTAAACGCGCAGTTACCTCGATGAGTTTAATATCGGTAGCTATTCTCAGTATATTTACGCTGCCGGTGTGGACGTTCGGAATAGCAGTGTCTTTATTTATAGGTTTAGGCCTTTATGAATTTTTCAGGTTGAGCGGCGCAAAAAAGATATTCCCATTAAGTTTTGCGTACATCGGGATTTTTTCAGGCATGTTATTGCCGTATATTACTTATTTTTACAGGCCTGCCGGCGGCATATGGGAAATGGTGTTTTTTATAATCATATTGATCACGCTTTTTATAATACATTTTACAAGAAAAGAGAGCCGGAATGCCGTAAATCTGATCGCGGTGACTTTATTCGCTATTTTTTATATAGGATGGTTTTTTACATTCCTGGTAAAGATACGATTTTTGGAAGACGGGCATAAACTGGTAGCGTATCTCCTGCTTGTTACAAAATCCGGAGACATAGGCGCGTATCTTATCGGGTCTAATTTTGGAAGGCACAAACTCATACCCAGGATAAGCCCTAATAAATCAGTGGAAGGGGCCATAGGCGGGTTTGTATTCAGCATAGCGTGCGCTGTTATCCTGGGCAGATACTATATCTCGTGGATGAGTTTCGGTTTTATACTTGCAAGCGGAATTTTGATAGGGGTTTTTGCGCAGCTTGGAGACTTGGCAGAAAGCCTTATTAAGAGGGATTATGAAGTAAAAGATTCAAGCGTTTTTCTCCCTGGACTTGGCGGCATGCTGGATGTGATTGACAGCATACTTTTTACAGCGCCTATCTTTTATATCTGCTTAGCTATTTTTAGGTAGACACTAAATATTATGGAAAAGATAGCGGTTTTGGGATCAACAGGTTCAATAGGCACAAGCGGGCTGGATGTAATATCAAAATTTCCCCGGAGATTCAAGGTATCCTGTTTATCCGTAAATTCAAATACAGAACTATTGTTACGGCAGGTAGAAAAATTTAGACCTGATGCCGTGTGCATTGCTGACAGGAAAAAAGCCAGAGAGTTCAAAGAAGGATACGGAAAAATAAAGGTATACGAGGGTGAAGATGGGTTATGCGGCATGCTGAAGGACGTGAAGATAGACACGGCCCTCGTAGGAATCGCAGGCTCGTCCGCGCTTTTACCCATCATTGCGGCATTGGATAGAGTCAAGAAAATCGCGCTTGCAAATAAAGAAGCCCTTGTTATGGCGGGTAATCTTATAATGAATAAGGCGGCAAAAAATAAGGTAACAGTAGTGCCTGTGGACAGCGAACACAGCGCAATATTTCAGTGCATCGGAAGAGGCAATAGGAAGGATTTAAGGAGGATTTTTCTCACGGGTTCAGGCGGGCCTTTGTTAAAAGTGAAAAAGTCCGGGTTTAAGGATATTACGGTAAAAAAGGCAATCAGCCATCCTAGATGGAAAATGGGCAAAAAGATATCAGTGGACTCCGCTACGATGATGAATAAAGGCCTGGAAGTGATTGAGGCGCGATGGCTTTTTGATATGGATATAGGCAACATAGAAATTCTGATACATCCCGAAGCAGTAGTCCATTCAATGATAGAGCTTAGGGACGGCACGATACTTGCTCAGCTGGGCGCTTGCGACATGAGGATTCCCATTCAGTATGGCCTTACATATCCGGACAGGTTTGACTCCGGAATCAAAAGCCCGGAGTTTTCTAAAATAAAGAGCCTGAATTTTTATCGCCCGGATTTTAAGAAATTTCCATGCATGGGCATGGCGTATGAAGCAGGAAAAAGGGCAGGGACATGCCCTTCGGTTCTGAACGCCTCAAATGAAGCGGCTGTGAGGGAATTTATTGAGGGAGGCATAAAATTTATAGACATACCAAGGGTGATCGAAAAAGTCCTTGGACTGCATAGGCCGGTCAAAAATCCCGGGCTGGAAGATATATTGGAAGCGGATAAATGGGCCAGGATAAAAACCAAGGAGATGATTAGATGCTGTCGATAGTTTCTTTTATAGTTGTTTTGAGTATTTTAGTTATCGTTCATGAATTCGGGCATTTTATAGTTGCGAAGAAAATGGGCGTGCGAGTTGAAAAATTTTCCATAGGATTCGGGCCGGAGATTATAGGCGTCACAAAGGCCGGGACCAGATATTCGATTTCAATAATGCCCCTGGGCGGTTACGTAAAATTAGCCGGAGAAACATGCGCGGAAGGAGTGAGGGGCGAGAAGTGGGAATACCTGTCAAGGACCGTGGGAGAAAGAATAAAAATAATATTAGCAGGGCCTTTATTAAATTATATACTCGCGTTTCTGATTTTTTCGTTTGTGTTCATGGCCGGGAATCCGACATTGACTACAAGGGTAGGCAAAGTTATGCCGGGTTATCCCGCAGAAACAGCTGGATTAAAAGCAGGCGACAAGATTGTAAATATAAACGGCAAAAATGTGGTTTATTGGGAAGATGTTACGGATATTGTATACGCAGCTAAAGGCCAAGAAATGGCGCTTATTATAAATAGAGATGGCATAGATATGCGTGTTTCTGTCACGCCTAAATCCCATGATATGAAAACCATATTTGGCTCAAAAAAGAATGTCTCCATAATAGGAATCTCTCCCTCAGATGAAATCGTATATGTAAAATATAGCTTTATTAAAGCTATATATATGGGAGCTGAAAAATTATGGACATTGACTTATATAACATGCAGGGCGCTGTGGGCGAGCGTTACAGGCGCGATACCTATTAAGGAATCCATGACAGGGCCTATAGGCATATTTTATATAACAGGCCAGGCAGCTAAGCTGGGGCTTGTTTATCTATTGCAACTGATGGGCGTACTGAGCGCTTCTCTGGCTATTTTTAATCTTTTACCAGTGCCTGTTTTAGATGGCGGGCATATATTATTCCTTATGATAGAAAAGATCAAAAGAAAGCCTGTTTCTCTTAAGACGCAGGAGAATGTAACGCAGATAGGGATGTCGTTACTTATAGTTTTAATGTTGTTTGTATTTTACAATGATTTTATGAGGTTTGGGATTTTTGAAAAAGTTTTGCATATTTTTAAAAAGTAATACAATATAGACGTCATTGCGAGGGCGAAGCCCGAAGCAATCTTATGAGATTGCTTCGCTCATTTCATTCGCTCGCAATGACATGTTCAGGTTTAGCTTATGACAAGGCAAATCAAGGTAGGTGGGGTCAAAATCGGAGGCGGAGCACCTGTCACTATCCAGTCAATGACAAAGACTGATACGAGGGATGTCCTGGCCACAGTAAGACAGATTAAAGAGCTGGAAAAAGCAGGGTGCGAGATTGTGAGAGTTGCCATAAAAGATTTTGAGGCTGCGGCCGCTATAAAGGCTATTAAGCGGAAAGTAAACCTGCCGCTAGTGGCGGATATACATTTTGATTACAGGCTGGCCTTGCGCGCTATTGAAAATGGGGCAGATAAGATAAGGCTTAATCCCGGGAATATTTATAAAGAAAACGAAATAAAAGAGGTTGCGGGCTTGGCAAAAAAGAAAAAGATCCCTATAAGAGTAGGGGCGAATTCCGGGTCGATAAGGCTTACCTCGGTGCGAGGCAAGGCTCAAGATATGGTAAAACCCGTATTGGATTACATAAAGATATTGGAGAGAATGGATTTTTACGATATAATAGTTTCATTAAAGGCATCGGACGCGCTTAGCACCATAGAGGCCTATAAGCTCTTTTCAAAGAAATCAAACTATCCTTTACATCTGGGCATTACTGCAGCAGGCCCTGCTTCAACAGGCATTGTGAAATCAGCTATAGGTATAGGCGCTTTACTTTTGGATGGCATAGGTGACACTATCAGGGTTTCATTGACAGGAGACCCGGTAGAAGAAGTAATAGCAGCTAAGAATATTCTTCAGGCATTGAAGTTGAGGAACTTCGGCCCGGAAATTATATCATGCCCGACGTGCGGCCGCTGTCAGGTAGATTTGCAGGGTATTGTTAACAAAGTAGCATTGCGAATCACGAACGACGAACGACGAATGACGAAAAACTATCACTCTAAAATAGCAATTATGGGCTGCGAAGTGAATGGGCCTGGTGAAGCTAAAGAAGCAGACATAGGCATTGCCTGTGGCAAAGGTTCAGGAGTAATTTTTAAAAAAGGCAAGATATTAAAGAGGGTTAAAGAAAAAGACATTGTTAAAGAGCTGTTGAAAGAATTATAATAAAATTTGAGATTGCTTCGCTCATTTCATTCGCTCGCAATGACATGCTTATTGTCATTGCGAGGAGCCGAAGGCGACGAAGCAATCTTAAAAATGAGACATATAAAAATATGCGATGGAGTAAGTATTTTATACCAACGTTAAAAGAAGTTCCGAGCGAGGCTGAGGCAGTAAGCCACCGCCTTATGATACGCTCGGGCCTTATCAGGAAACTTGCCTCAGGCGCATATACCTACCTTCCTTTGGGCCTCAGGGTTTTGCAAAAGATCCAGAATATTATCCGCGAAGAAATGAATAAACAAGGCGCCATAGAGCTTTTTATGCCTTCCATGCAGCCGGTTGAATTATGGCATGAGTCAGGCAGGTTTAAAGATCTCGGGGAAGACCTGATTACCTATAAGGACAGGCATAATAGAGTTATTGTTTTCGGGCCTACCCATGAAGAAGTCATAACAGATCTTGTTAGAAATCATATTAATTCATATAAACAGCTGCCTGTCACTTTTTATCAGATCCAGACCAAATTCAGAGACGAGGTAAGGCCCAGATTCGGCGTGATACGCAGCCGAGAATTTATAATGAAAGACGCTTATAGCTTTGATAGGGATTGGAAGGGCCTTGATAAAAGTTATCAGAAAATGTACGAGGCATATGAAAATATCTTTAAGAGATGCGGGTTAAAGGCAATTGCCGTAGAGGCTGATTCAGGTGTTATGGGCGGGGACGTGTCGCATGAATTTATGGTGGTCTCTGATAGCGGAGAAGATCTTCTGGCGCATTGCGCTTCGTGCGGGTATGCGGGGAGTTTGGCGGTGGCAGAGATAAGCGCACAAGCGCACAAGCGCACAAGCGCACAAGAAAAACAAAAACCCTTGCAGGAAATAGATACGCCCGGGGTAACGACTATAGAAAAGGTCGGGCACTTATTAAAGGTTAAGCCTGAAAATATGGTAAAGACGCTTATTTATGCCTCAGATGAAAAGCCGGTAGCGGTTTTAATACGAGGCGACCATGAAGCAAATGAAACAAAGATAAAAAAATTCTTGAAATGCCAGAAACTGGAAATGGCTAATGAAGATGTTATCAGGAAAATAACAGGCGGGCCGATGGGATTTTCAGGCCCGGTTGGGCTAAAAGAAACAAGGGTTATAGCTGATAGCTCTATCAAGGGTATGGTTAATTTTATCACAGGAGCTAACAAAAAGGATAAGCATTATATAAATACAAACATAGACAGGGATTTTAAAGCCAGCGAATGGGCTGATTTAAGAATGATTACCGATAAAGACCTCTGTCCTAAGTGCAATAAGAGCATAAAGATAGAACATGCGATAGAGATGGGCCATGTATTTAAATTAGGCCTTAAGTATTCAAAGGCAATGAAAGCGGAATTTGTGGATGAGAGCGGAAAATTAAAACCAATAGTGATGGGCTGTTACGGGATAGGCGTGAATAGAATTATGGCTACAGCTATAGAGATCCATAATGATAATAAGGGCATAATCTGGCCTCTGGCTATAGCGCCTTTTCAGGTTTTAATTATACCTATTAATTACAAGGAAGAAAGCGTCAAAAAAGCCACAGATGCTATATACGAAGAATTAAATAAAGCCGGGATAGAAACGCTGTTGGACGACAGGGATGAAAGCGCCGGCATTAAATTTAATGACGCTGAACTAATAGGCATACCTTTTTCAATAGTGATAGGGGATAGGGGGCTTAAAAAAGGCAAGCTTGAGATTAAAATAAGAGCTACAGGCGAGATTCTGGAAGTTAAAAAAGAAGAAATAAAAGACAAAATCCTTGCTTTACTATCTGCATGTCATTGCGAGGAGCGAAGCGACGAAGCAATCTGATAAAAAGATAGATTGCTTCGCTTCGCTCGCAATGACAAATTTACTTAAAAATTTTAAATTTTTGTTTGACAAGAAAGCGCTTACATGCTATACTTTTATATAGGATTTTAAAAAGTATTTTAAATATACATAAATACAAGGAGGAAGTAAATGTCTTTTAAATTACTAAACAAGGTTGTTTCAATCTTCACCCTGATCGCGTTTCTAGCTACTAATGTCGCATATGCCGGCCCTGAATCCAAGTCCATATTCAAGAATAAAAAAGTAAATTATCAAAAATTGAGCACTGAAAAAGAAGAGGCTATCCAGAAGAAAAAAGCTGTTCTTCAGGGAGAAGATGTAGACGCCAAACAGCAGGCCTCTCAGAAAAGAGAAGCCCAGAAGATACTTTCCTCGCATCTTTCTGATATATCGCTTATTCATATACCGCAGGAGCTGGGAAAAGTAGTAGAGGTATACCAGAATCCTGACCAGGATAATTCCAGGCTCATCGTGTACATTCAAGACCTTCATACAAATCCTGAGGCTACCCTTAATTTAGCCGGTATATTGGAAATACTGGTTAAGGATTATAATTTAGGACTGGTCTGCTCAGAAGGAGCGGATGGAGTTGTGGATACATCCAGCGTTTCAAGTTTCCCGGACCCTGAAGTCAGAAAAAAAGTAGCAAGGCTTTTTGTTGATTCAGGAGAGCTTACGGGAGAGGAGTATCTATCCATAACAAAATACCCGGATCTACCCATATGGGGCATTGAAAATAAAGATATATATTTTAAGAATATAGAAGAATTCAATAACATCATGAAGTTTAACCCTGATTCCCATGTTTTTATTTCCCAGGCTAAAAAAGCCCTGGAAGAATTAAGACCTAAAATATATTCAAAAGAACTGCTGGCAATAGACCAGAAAGAAGCTGATTACGAGAACCAAAAGACAGAAACAGCCGGCCATCTGAAATACCTGTCAAGTTACATCCAGAAATTAAATATCCCCGCGGCTAACTATAAAAATATCGCTATTCTCAATGAAACCATAGATAAAGAAGCTAAGATTGACCAGCAAAAGATTATGCAGGAATCCCAGAACCTGCTATTAAATTTACAATCAGCGATTGCCGCAAAATCCAACCGCAGCGACATGGATACATTAATGGCCAAGGCAAGCCTTTTTAGAGACCAGAAGATCTCGCCTTTTTCATTTTACAGTTACCTGAAAGACCTGGCCAATAAACACCTGAAAGACCAGGTGTCAAAATACCCGAATCTGATGGATTTCGTAGATTACCTTACCAAGGTGAATTCTTTGGAGTCCGTGAAGCTTTTCGTAGAGATGGAAGACTTGTCTTATGAAATAAAACAAAAGCTTGCCAAAAATGATGAAGAAAAAACACTTACCCAAGCGCTGCGCAATATAAAATTTTTGGAAGGATTTTTTAATCTCAAGATATCAAATGAAGAACTTGATTATTATCTGAATAACAGGGACTCTCATAAAGTAGCTTTTTTTGAAGCGTTTCTAAAACCGGCAATTAGAAAATATAATCTTTCCAGTTTTGTAGATTTTAATCCTGACCTGATAGATTCTCATCTGCAGTATCTAGAAGATTTCTACAAAACTGTAAAAGCCAGGGACCTTGCAATGTTTACCAATACCACCTCTGAAGTGGAAAAGCGCAATGTCAGAGTAGCCACTCTTATCACAGGAGGCTTTCATACTCAAGGCATAACCAGGCTTTTGAAAGAAAAAGGCTACTCCTATATAGTAATCTCACCGTTTTCCAAAACAGAAATAGACGAGGAAAATTACCATTTCCTTTTATCAGGAAAGCGGAAACCTATAGAGGAGTTAATAAAACAGCTTGATCTGCCTAGTGAGCCGACAAATAAAATCTCTGCAAAGCTAAGGGTCCCAATGGCTTTTGATGCAGATTCTGGAGGCAAAATAGCTACTAGGGCGAACGATGCCGCTAATGAGCTACGGCATGATAAAAGCAAGGATTTGTCGCCAATTTTACTCTATAGTTCAGAAAGGCCAGAAGCCTATTTAACAGGAAAGGTTATAGCTATACAAGGTATAGGGGGCACAGGTGGTTTATTGCTTCGGCCTTTACTCGAAGGAAAGGCAATAGTTATAGCTTCTGATGTGGATCCAGCTAAAATCCAGACAGCAAAAGAAGAATTTAAATCATATATTGATTCCAATAGGTTGTTCGTATTTTCTGAAGACAAGCTCCCGAACGGCGCATACACCAATAAAATAATGAATCCGATGAAGACCTTTTCGGATAAGCTTAAGGCTATGGGGGTTAATAAGATAGATGTTTTTTCACCCTGCGCAGTTGGGCCGGTTGTGAATCCATCTAGTATAGACGAGTTAAAAAGCGCAGGCGTAAGTATTATCAGCGGTTCTTGCAATAATGTTACTGAAGACAAACAGCGCGATAACCAGTTGTTGAAACAGGCCGGCATTGCCTATGTCCCTGATTATATAGCTAATGCCGGAGGAGTAACTGGAGTTGACGGGCACTTGGGTCATGAGATCACCAATAAAGCTATATCAATGAGAATATCTAAAAGGGTGGCGGATATTATCGATTCTTCTATTGCTACCGGCAGGGCTACACAGGATATTGCTGATGAAACAAGCCGTAAATATTTTGAATCCCTGGATAAAGCGGAACCTCTTAACGGAAGCAGAATCAAATCTAATAATATAACCGGAATGACCGAGGTAGAATTAAATCGTATTGACCCAAGGAGACTTGATGGCTTTGTCCTTAGCGACGGTTCAGTAGTAAAGGTATTGGCTAGGAAAGAGGATTTTCCGGCTGGGGTATTGAAACATTGGGATAGACATTATG
>JAGVFL010000157.1 GCA_020057645.1 Candidatus Omnitrophota bacterium | reverse complement strand
GCGGCTGCCTGTATGGAATTATTGAATTCCATAGATTCGCTTGAACTATACGGAAAAGAAGCGGTTGTAGTAGGCCACAGCGAAATCGTAGGAAAGCCGCTGGCTTTATTATTATTGAATAAATTTGTAACCACCACGGTGTGCCACATAGCCACAGGTCAAAGAGGAACGCTTCCTGAATTTGTGAAAAAAGCAGAGATCTTAATAGTGGCTGTGGGAAAAGCCGGGCTTGTAAAAGGCGAATGGATAAAAGAAGGCGCTATCGTAATAGACGTTGGGATCAACCGCGTTGAAGGCAAGATTGTGGGCGATGTGGAATTCGATAAGGCATTTGAGAAGGCCTCGTACATAACGCCTGTTCCGGGCGGGGTCGGGCCTTTGACTGTAACGATTTTAATGCGGAACGTGGTCGAGGCATTCAAACAGCAGCATGTGGCTGCAAGTTAACATAACAAAGGTTACATTGTGACAATGTCACAATGTAACCTTTGTTTAGATTTTTATATTTATGTCATTGTGCGAAAAAATACAATCAGGAAAGTTTATAATTACCTCAGAGATAGCCCCGCCGAAAGGCATTGATGTCGAAGAGATTCTAAAGGATGCCGAGCTTGTGAAAGGCAGGGTGGATGCGATAAACGTGACTGATCTGCAGAGTTCCGTAATGCGGACAGGGTCCCTGGCGATATGCAAGCTCTTATTGGAACGCGGGCTTGAACCTGTTTTTCAGATAACCTGCAGGGACAGAAACAGATTAGCTCTCCAGTCAGACCTCTTGTCAGCGGCTGTTTTTGGAATACAGAACGTGCTTGCCCTTACAGGAGACCACCCGGCATTAGGAGATCATCCCGCTGCAAAACCTGTTTTTGATTTGGATTCCATGCAATTACTTGAGGCTATCAGAGGTTTGCAGTCAGGAAAAGATATGGCGGGCAAGGAATTAAAAGGAACCCCTAAATTTTGCGTAGGCGCAGTGGTAAATCCGGGCGCGGATCCCATAGAACCCGAGATAATAAAGATGGAGAAGAAAATAGAAGCGGGCGCTCAGTTTTTTCAGACTCAGGCTATTTACGAGACGCATCTTTTTGAAAAGTTCCTGAAAGCGTCCTCGCATTTAAAAACAACCGTCATAGCGGGCATAGTGCTTTTAAAATCAGCAGGCATGGCAAAGTACATGAATAAGAACGTAGCGGGCGTATTTGTCCCGGATAATCTGATAGAAGAAATAGAAAACTCAAAGGATAAAAGCGCCAAGTCCATAGAAATAGCGAGCCGCCTTATAAAAGAATTGAAGCCCATGTGCCAGGGTGTTCACATCATGCCCATAGGATGGGACAAGAAAGTGCCTTTAGTCCTAGATGCTGCTGGACTTTAAATAGGTTAGTTGACAAACTGACAATGTCAGAATGTCAACTTAGGCAATATGAAGATAGCGGTAAGCGGAAAAGGCGGGGTAGGGAAAACTTCTGTAGCGGCAGGGCTAGTGCTGCTCTTTACAAAACAAGGCAAAAAGGTAATTGCGATAGACGCTGATCCTGATGCAAACCTTGCGGCTACCCTTGGTTTTTCAAGCTCCGAGAGGCCTGCGCCGATCTCTGAACTCAAGAAACTGATTCTGGAGAGGACAGGCGAGGTAGGCGCGTTTTTTAAATTGAACCCAAAGGTAGATGATATACCCGACAAGTTTTCCGCTAAGCACGGCAATGTGATTTTGCTGGAGATGGGCACTGTCAAAAGAGGCGGCTCAGGCTGCGTTTGTCCTGAAAGCGCATTTTTAAAAGCGTTATTGAGCCATATATTTTTAAACAGGGATGAGGTTGTGATAGTTGACATGGAAGCGGGCATAGAGCATCTTGGGAGAGGCACTGCCCAGTCAGTTGAAAAATTTTTGATAGTCGTGGAGCCGAATAACACTTCTGTAGATACGGCAAAAAAAATAAAACAGCTTGCGGAAGGCCTTAGCATAAAAGACATCTCAGTCATAGGAAACAAGGTCAGATCAGAAGAAGACAAGGATTTTATAAAGGAAAATTTAAACGGCATCAGCATCAATGGCTACATAGACTTTGACGAGTCGCTTTTAAGCTCAAGAGGCCTGGTGCCTGAGAATTCTAAATTTATGATGCAATTAGAGGAGGCATTAGATGGCAAAACCAACGGGTAATCCGATTCACCCCGTTAGATATTGTAATAGAGTATCGTATTTATTTAGAGCAGCCGATGAAAAGAAGGAGATGAAATAATATGAAATACTCACAAAAATTATCTAACGGGGTAAACGACCAGTTATTAGAGATTGCCGCCCAAAATAATATTTCTACTGTATGGGACCGCTTTATGGAGCAGGAGCCTCATTGCGGGTTCGGGACGCTCGGGGTGTGCTGCAAGATCTGTAACCTCGGCCCATGCAGGATAGACCCGTTCGGAGAAGGCGCTCAGAAAGGGGCGTGCGGGGCAGACAGCGATACTATAAGTGCAAGAAATTTAGTCCGTAACACCGCAGCAGGGGCTGCATGCCATTCTGACCATGGCCGCACACTGGCGAAAACCCTTCTTGAATTAGGCAGGGGCATAGCTAAGGATTATTCAATAAAAGACCCGAAGAAATTGAGAAGGCTTGCCAGTGAATTTAACATAAAGATAGAAGGTAAAAGCGATTTAAAAATCGCCGAGGAACTCGGAGAAGCTATTTTAAAAGAATTTGGCCAGCAGGAAGGCGAGCTGACCATGACAAAGAGAGCTCCTAAGAAGCAGCAGGAAAATTGGAAAAAGACAAATGTCAACCCAAGGGGCATTGACATAGAGGTTGTCCAGGCATTTTCCAGGACGCATATCGGGTGCGACAATGAATATAAACATGTCATGGAGGCTGCCATAAGGGCTTCGCTTGTGGATGGGTGGGGCGGCTCTATGATAGCCACTGAGCTCAGCGATATTTTATTTGGTTCTCCACAGCCTATACGCGCAGAAGTAAATTTAGGGGTTTTAAAAGAGGATGAGGTAAACATACTTTTACACGGCCACGAGCCAATCCTTTCTGATATCATAGTCACGGCAAGCCAGGATAAAGAATTAGTGGAGCTCGCGAAAAAATACGGGGCAAAAGGCATAAACCTTTCAGGCATATGCTGCACTGCGGCAGAAGTGCTTATGAGGCATGGCGTGCCGATGGCAGGAAATTTTTTACAGCAGGAACTTGCCATAGTTACAGGAGCTGTGGAGGCAATGATTGTAGATGTACAATGTATAATGCCGAGCCTTCCTGAAGTGGCAAAGTCATTTCATACAAAGCTTATTTCTACATCGCCGAAGGCAAGATTTATAGGCATGGAACATATAGAGTTTGAAGAAAAGAATGGCCTCCAGATCGCAAAAAAGATTTTGAGAATCGCTATTGAAAATTATAAAAATAGGGACCGCGCGAGGGTGAACATACCGAAGGAAAAAATGACGCTTGTGGCTGGTTTTACTATGGAAAATATTTTTTATAACCTGGGCGGAAGTTTCAGGCCGTCATACAGGCCTTTGAATGACGCGATTATAAGCGGAAGGATACGGGGCGTGGCCGGCGTAGTAGGGTGCGATAACCCAAAGAATAAATCAGGCCTTTGCCACGTGGATATGGTAAAAGAACTAATAAAGAATGACGTTTTAGTCGTGCAGACAGGCTGTTCAGGGGGCGCTTGCGCAAAGGCAGGCCTTTTAACCCCGGAAGCCGCGTTCAAATTTGCCGGCGACGGCTTAAGAGAAATATGCGAAACAGTTGGAATACCGCCGGTGCTGCATACAGGTTCCTGCGTGGACAACACAAGGATTTTGACTGCCTGCTGCGAAATGGTGAAAGAAGGCGGCATCGGAAGCAGTATTGATGAGCTGCCTGTTGCTGGAGCAGCTCCTGAGTGGATGTCAGAAAAAGCAATTGCAATAGGCTGGTATTTTGTGGCCTCAGGTATATTCGTGGCGCTGGGCACGCCATTAAGAGTGCTGGGAAGCAAAAATGTCACGAATTACATATGCAATGAAATCGAACCAATATACGGCGGTAAGTGGGCGTT
>JAGVFL010000116.1 GCA_020057645.1 Candidatus Omnitrophota bacterium | reverse complement strand
GATAATCGCATCTGCCATCTGGCTTGTGCCGACAGCTGTAGGATCATTGCGGTCTTTTTTCAGATCGTAAGTAACGTATTTACCCTCTGCTATAATTTCGCTCGCGGCGCTTTCCAGCCTGTCAGCAGCTTCTTCTTCGCGTAAATAACGCAGCATCAATACCCCGGAAAGTATCATTGCTGTAGGGTTCACTTTATTTAAGCCCGCGTATTTCGGGGCGCTTCCGTGGACAGCCTCGAATAAAGCCATCCCGTCTCCGATATTGGCTCCAGGCGCTATTCCCAGCCCGCCTATCAATCCAGCGCACAAATCTGATAATATATCGCCGTATAAATTAGGCAGGACAATCACGTCGTAAAGTTCAGGCTTCTGGACAAGCTGCATGCACATATTATCTACTATCCTATCTTCAAACTCTATCTTGCCTTTATATTCTTCAGAAATCTCTCTCGCGCATTTTAAGAAAAGGCCGTCTGTTTCTTTCATTATATTTGCCTTATGGACAGCCGTGACCTTTTTTCTGTTATTTTTTACAGCGTAATCAAAGGCGAATCTGACTATCCTCTTGGACGCGCTTATAGAAATAGGCTTTATGCCTATGGCTGAATCTTTTTTTATGGCGATTCCGCTCAGCTCTTCAATATTTTTCATGACATCTTCTGTTCTCTTGAGCCCTTGGCTGAATTCTATGCCGGCGTACAAATCTTCTGTATTTTCTCTCACAACGACAAGGTCTACATTCGTATATCTCGTTTTTACGCCTTTCATTAACTTGCAAGGCCTCAAACACGCGTATAAATCAAGGGCCTTTCTAAGCTGGACATTTACTGACTTGAAACCCTTGCCTACAGGCGTCATTATAGGGCCTTTTATGGCGACTTTATTTTTTCTTATTGAATCCAGGACTTTTACAGGCAAAACCGCGCCGTATTTAGCAATGGCCTCTTCGCCCGCTACCTGCTCTTCCCACGTTATTTTAACGCCCGTGGCATCAACGCATCTTTTAGCGGCCAGGCTCACTTCTCTTCCTATGCCGTCGCCCGGAATCAGAGTAACTCTATGAGTCAATTTTTAACTCCCCATATTTTTTGTAATAATTTACTATGCCGCCGAGTCCTACAAGATCTTTCTGAAACCTTGTAAACGGCTTTATATGCAGGATATATTGTTTCTCGGGGCCTGCAACAACGCCCTTTTCAATATCCGCTTCTATCACGTCCCCTTTTTTTATCTTGTCGGTATCGCATTCTATTAAAGGCAGGCCGAGATTAAATGCGTTTCTATAAAATATCCTCGCAAAACTTTTGGCAAGCACCGCGTGGCATCCTGCGTATTTAAGGGCCAGCGGGGCCTGTTCGCGCGAAGACCCGCATCCGAAATTAGTGCCCGCGATTACGAAAAATTTATCCTCGCCAATCTTTTTGTAAAAATCCGGCTCAATATCCTCGAATACATGCATGGCGAGTTGATTCGGATCTGTTATTGAAAATTTATACCTGCCGGATATTATCAGATCTGTATTAATATCATTGCCAAATTTGTAAGCTATCCCCTTCATATATTGAACTCCTTATCAAGATTGCGGAGCCTGTCCCGAGCCTATCATTTAGATTGCTTCGCCCTTGCCACTTCGTGTCAAAGGCTCGCAATGACAGGCGAAGGGATCTCTTCGGACTCCTCGCAATGACATAAGAAAGGTGTCATTGCGAGGGCGAAGCCCGAAGCAATCTCTACAGATTCCTTACCTCTTCCGGATTCTTAATGTATGTCTTAAAAACATCTTCTGCGATAATGCCTTTCTGGTAAAGCGTTTTCAAAGATCTATCCATTGTGTGCATGCCGTACTGGCCGCCTGTCTGAATATGAGTAAGAAGCTGCTCTGTTTCATGCTCGCGGATAAGATTTCTAATCGCATTTGTAGCTATCATCACTTCTGTCGCGATAATCCTGCCCGGCCTGTCTATTCTCGGCAAGAGCTGCTGCGAAATAACGCCTTGTAAAGTAGTCGAAAGCTGGATCTTGATCTGCTCCTGCTGGTAAGGAGGAAAAACGTCTATGATCCTGTCTACGGTCTGAGCGGCGTCAGGGGTGTGCAGCGTTGCCAGCACGAGATGGCCTGTTTCTGCGGCTGTAAGAACAGTAGACATTGTTTCAATGTCTCTCATCTCTCCTACTATTATAACATTAGGGTCCTGTCTTAACGCGTGAACCAGCGCATTCGCGAAAGATCTGGTGTCAGCGTAAACCTCTCTCTGTTTAATTATGCTGCGTTTATTGATATGCACGTATTCTATGGGGTCTTCCACGACTATAATTATTGCCTGGCGTTCCGTGTTTATAAGATCCAGCATTGCGGCGAGCGTTGTAGTTTTGCCTACCCCGGTAGGGCCTGTAACAAGAACCAGGCCTTGGGGCTTGCGGCAGAGATCCGCCACGACAGGCGGCAATCCCAGGTCCGCTATAGTCCTTATTTTTAATGACACTATCCTGAACGCGGCTTCAACGTTTCCTCTCTGCATGTGCACGTTCACTCTGAATCTATTTAATCCCGGCACATCCAAAGAAAGGTCCAGTTCCAAATCTCTCTCAAAAACTGCCTTCTGTTTATCGTCGAGTATGCTATACACGAGGCGTTTACAATATTCCTTGTCCAACTTTGGAAAATTCAAAGGTATTAATTTTCCGTCTATCCTGACAATAGGCGCCGAATCTGTTGTAATATGAAGATCAGATGCCTCTTTTTCAACG